>JAQTXD010000110.1 GCA_028688955.1 Desulfuromonadaceae bacterium | reverse complement strand
GGACCCCGGTGTGCAGCTTCGGCTCCTACAACAGTACTTACAACCTCTGTGTCCAGCCGATCGTGCCGTCCTGTCCAAGCGGCTACAGCTATGTTTCGCAACGCTCACGCTGCGAAAAAGCCCCGGAGTGCCCGGCAGGAACTACCTACAACGGCATTACCAATAAATGCGACGCCATCACCGGTGCCAGCGCTCAACAGGTATTATCTTGCAGTCCCCAGTCATTTCTCTGCGCACCGTATGCCGACTCCTGCTGCAATGTAAGTATCTCCTGCCCCAATGGCCCCCAGGGACAGGTTAGTGTTGCTGCAAATTATTGTTGCCTTGGCTCTGACGCTATCACGATTCAGTCACCCCTCGACCTTCTGACCCGAACCGAGTTGACCAGTACCGGTTATGCCCTGTCGGCGTTGCAATGCGACAGCGTCGGTAACTGCAGCTACTATTTCATGGACCGCTATTGCTCAGACGGTTCACCGGCCAGTGCCTGGATGTTGTCCGGTTCATTCACGATGGCTTCGACACAGATGGTCTGTCCAGCCGGTCAGGCTCTCATCAACGGCAATCAGTGCCTTTCCGCCACCAACCCGACCTGTTCAGGCGGCAACTTCGACCCGAACATGGATGTCTGTTGGGCTGCTTATACGCCAACCTGCACCCAAGGAATGTATGACAGCGCCAGCGGGCTGTGCATTCTTGCGCCTTCCTGTCCGAACGGCACCCTGAACACCGCAACTGACCTCTGTGAGGCAACCATCATCAGGGACTGTGGCACCTACTCCTTTGATGCTGCCGCAAATCTCTGTTTCTCTTCACCGGTATGCGCCAATGGTGCTTACGATGCAGCACTCAACGTCTGCCAGGCCACGCTGACCCGTAATTGTGGCACTTACAGTTGGAGCCAGGCAGACTTCAAGTGCCTTCAACCCGTTGCATGTCCCAAAGACCCTGCCTTCTCCCAGGCCGCTACCACGACGTTCTCAACCACGCTCGACAAGTGCGTATCAGAAGTCCAGCACGACTGTCCGGCAGGAACGACCTATACGCCACTTCCCATCGGCAAGTGCGAGGCGGTGCCGATCTGCAGTGGCGCCGGCATCTACAATCCGCAGAAGGACAGCTGCTTCGAGGGGTTCAATACCTGTCCGCTCGGGACTCAGTACGCTTGCATGGAATACCAGGGCAAGATGCAGTGCTCCCCGAACCCCTGTTTCAATCCCGGAGCGCCCGGATCTGAGGTAACGACCACTCTTGACGAGTCCATGCTTCAGAATGACGGGCCGAAAGATGCAAACGGCAACTGCCTCGGCCAGATCTACATTTTCAACGGCAAGGCGTCGCGTTGCCGTCCTCCCGGCTTGACGGTCGGGTACCTCAATAACTGCTGCGAGAGCGACAAGGTCGCTTCGGAAGACACCGGCAGCAGCATCTCGGCAGCAGTTCAGGGAATACAGATGGCCTATGAAATCGGTCAGGTCGCCTATTACGGCAACGCTCTGGTGACCGGGGCAGCCCAGATCTCGGCGATCTCGACCACCGCGACCGGTGCAGTTACCTCTATGACCGTAGTCACTGCCACCGGCACCACAACTACTTTGTCAGGAGCGGCCGCCACCGGAGCCTATGCCACCATGGCCAGTGGCGCCACCGGGGCATCGGCCATCGGTGCCGGCCTTCAGGCGTATGCTGCGGCACTGTTCAATCCGGCCACTATTGCCATTGCGGTAGTCGTCCTGGTGGTAATGAAGGTTCTGATGGGAAGTGGCTGTGATCAGGGTGACATCCAGACCGGCATGCAGAATGCCGCCAAGGATTGTCATTACGTGGGGGACTATTGTTACAAAAAGTGGCCGCTGGTGGGATGTGTGCAGAAGGCTAAAAGCTTCTGCTGCTTCAACTCGAAAATGGCGAGGATCATACATGAACAAGGGAGACCGCAACTGCAATCGTTTCAGCCGAACGGTGATTGGGGAGATCCAAAACAGCCAAATTGCCGCGGCTTCACGCCCGACGAATTTCAATCACTGGATTTTTCGAGGATCGATCTTTCGGAATATTTCGAAGATGTACAGAAGGATCTTGCTACCAAGATTGATGGTTCGCAACAGACCATCATGCAAAACATCCAGAACAAGTACCAGGCGACGCCGAAATGATCGGGCGCACCGGATTGGCAGTGATAGCACTGGTGCTTGGCGTTTCTTCGGTGCAGGCCAAAGAGCTTGGCACCTTCGGCATGACGTACCGGATTGCGGAGCAGGATGCCCTGGCCGAGATCGAGGAACGGGCCAAACAGGTGGACTGGCACAAGGTGCTGGACAAACGCAAGGTCGAGAACTTCCAGGGGCCACCGGACCGGGTGCGACTGCCGCGTGCGAAGCGGAACCGGAGCTTCCCGGTTGACATGACCTATACCACCGAGATCGACGTGCCAGACGGCAAGGGTGGAATTCTCTACCCGAAGGGATACACTTTCAACCCGCTCGACTATGTGACCTATCCGAAAACACTGGTGGTCATCGACGGCACCGACCCGGAGCAGGTGAAGTGGTTTGCCGCATCCGAGTACGACAAACGGCTTGATGTGACGCTTCTCCTCACCGGGGGGAGTTTCGGGGCCGTATCGAAGCGGATCAGCCGCCCGCTGTTCTATGCCGACAGGAAGATTGTTGAACGATTTAAGTTGAAGGCTGTGCCGTCGGTCGTCAGGCAGAAGGGGCGGATGATGGAGGTTTTGGAAATATTCGTTCCGCCAGTTTCTGGAAACACAATTCGTAGGAAGGGAGGCAAGCATGCCACAGTTCATTCGCAGCGCTGACGGGGAATTCATTATCAATGTATCGAACGTGCAGCAAATCTACGAAGTGATCAATCCGAAGATGTTGAACTTCATAAGAGGATTTTTGGGGAACAGTCTGGAATCAGGTGTTTACTGTGAGTTTGTTAGTAACAGTAGGCGGTTGCAATCCTATCCTCTGGTGAAACTATCTGATGCGAAACATCTTGTGAAATTGCATCACTCTGAAGCCAAGGCAGAACAATACATAAAAGCGCTTTCATGCAGGCACAGTCACTTTGAATTGTTCCGTCCGTTGCTGGATCAGGTGGAGCAAGGCCTCTACGATAATATGCGCATTATTGATATGTATTCGCTGTTGGAAAAGGCATTGCACTGGCACGTGATGAGAGTAATCGACAGCGAAAAAGAGGTTATGGCGAACTCTGTAAATACTCTTCACAGCAAGCCAGAAGCATTTCGATAAGAGACCCGCCACGATCATATTAACTGAAGGAGTTATGCATGAAATTCATTGAAACTATGTATGGGAATTGTTTGCTCAACGTCTCGGACATTGTCAGCATTTACAAAGTAGGTGGTCGCTCCACTCATTTCCCTTATTCTTACACCATAAATAACGTCAAGGAAATTGGCATCTATCTGGCGGTCAAAATAGGACAAGACTGCCACACCCTGCCATTGGTCACTATTTCGCAAGTCATAGTTTCTGCTCATTCTGAACTTAATTACTGCAAGCATGATCCTTACCTTGATCGACTCAAGACAATTGAAGAGATGGATTCGATATTGACGGATATCATCTACGAGATGAAGCATCAGATGAAAATGCCGTTCAGTTGTATCGATGCATGGGATGTGGTTAAGACATGCGTCCGCAAACGCATTTATCAGAAGTCAGAAATTGACGTTGATGATCAATCAGATGATTGACTCGAAGCGGATGAGTTCCTAATGCAAGGTCAGGTATGATGATGAGACAGAAAATAAATATTTGGGTCTTTGCAATGGTCATGCATTTTCTGACAGCTCAGTTTGCTTACGGTGCTGGCGGAACCTGCAAAGGTAAGGTACTCAACCCGGTGACCGACATCTGCTGGCAGTGCATGTTTCCGGTAAAGATGGGGAGCGTCTCTTTCGGCAATGGCGCGGAGCCATCTCCCGGCAATGTCACTTCGCCGGTCTGTGCCTGTCCGGACAGCAAGGGGATATTGATCCTTGGGGTCTCTACGGCATTCTGGGAACATGCCCGTCTGATCGAAACGGTCAAGGACCCGTTCTGCTTCCCGGTCATGGGTACCGGCATGACCAACCTGAAACCGGGCTTTTCTTCCGGAGAGATCCGCAGCAAGGAGTATGGCGATTCGGACTTTGCCTTCCAACAGGCCCATTACTTCTACTTCCCGGCCTGGTCGATCCTGAAGCTTTTCATGGATTTCCCCTGTGCGGAGAACCGGGCGTTTGACCTGGCCTACATGACGGAAGTCGATCCCATGTGGAACGACGACAGCCTGTCATTCATCATCAACCCGGAAGCGCTGCTGTTCGGCAATCCGGTCTCGCAGTTGGCGTGCGTTGCCGACAGCGTGGCGGCAACCGTGACGTATCCTATCGATCCCCTGTTCTGGTGTATGGGGAGTTGGGGATCTTTCTACCCGCTGTCAGGGAGCATGATCGAGAATAATCCCCTCAACGTCAATGCCGGGCTGGCGGCCCGGATGCTGTTCAAGCTCGGTCGAGAAACACTCCTCTATGATACCGGCATCAATCAGTGCGCCAGTGCCGGTGTCGTGACGCCAATTCTCGTCAAGAGCAACTACCGTCTCCAGATTGCAAGGCCGGTGCGCGGTAACGACTGCATCCCCATCGGCAGACCGTCTCTCATCTGGGGGACTGCAAAGAATCCGCCTTTCGGGACTACCAACACGTCACCTGACAATTTTCTCTGGTCACTGACACGAAGGAGGGTCTGTTGCGTCGGCTATGCGCTCAATTGATACTGGCCATTCTGGTCATTCCCGCAGTTGTACGTGGGGACAATCCCCGGATTGGTATCCCGGAAGTGGAAGTCAGCCTGGACAAGGCAAACAAGATGGCAGAAACACTCACCATCCCGACAAACAAGTCCGAAGTGGAAATGTCAAAGATTGCTGAGAAGATGAACACCTACTACCGATCCCTCGAATTCCAGGGAAAATTGAAGAGCGAGACGGAACGGATAAAAGGCGAACTCTTCGGCGATGCTTCGGTCAGGTTCTATCCAGACAGCAATTCACCTGCAGCACGTGGAAAACTCGGCAGCGACGAACGGATCTACCTGTTCATCTCATCGGCCATGCCGCTGCAGACGGTCAGAAATTATGCCGCCTCAGTGGCACGTCTTGGTGATCCCAATGTCACTCTGGTGATGCGTGGATTCGTGGATGGCATGTCGAAGATTCAGCCGACAATCAGGTTCATCGGATCTGTGTTGCAACGTGATCCTGCCTGTAATCCTGGTGAGGGAGAGTGCGAAATGTTGCCGGCAGGACTCGCCGTAGATCCACTGCTGTTCAGGCGGTACGGAATTGACCGTGTTCCCGCTGTCGTTTATGCCAAGGGACTAAAAGCAGATGATGCGGCTCTAAGTGAAGGCGACTCCAGGAACGCCACCATTAAGGCGCACCATACGGTTTACGGTGATGCCAGTCTCGAATATTTGATCGAGCAGATCCAGAGAGAAACCGGGGCACATTCTCTGACCGCCCTGCTTACTGCTCCGGCTACAAAAACAGAACAGAGGAAGTGAGGCTTGCCGCATGAAAGATGAATCATTTGGTAACAACGCCGATCCACGGGAGATCGACTTCGGGAGCGTCTCGGATTTATGGCGAAGACCGAAAATAAACCGTGAACGACATGCTCTACACAGAGGAAGTGATTCATATCGCATAAGCGATGAATCTTTCAGTGACGACGAAGATCTAAGGGGAATCGACTCCGAGAATGACTCGACTATCAGGCGAAGAGCGGAAAACCCTCGTGAACAGCAAGCCGACATGTTCAAGGTGAAATTTTATGAATGGGCAAATTTAATTTCTACAGTGTTCTTGTATGCGCTCGTATCGGCAGCAGTTTCGCTGGCCACTGTTGCCGGTTATGACCGCTGGTACGCCCAGAAGGTCGTGGCCGTCGATATAAAGGGGTACATCGCCCAGCAGCGGGACAACTATCTTGCCGGCAAGCTGAATGACGACGAGTTGAAGAAGAGCTTCGACCGCCTTGAGGCGGTCATTACAGCCATTCCCAAAAACCGGGTGATCATCATGGGTGACGCGGTGGTGCGCAATGCCGAAACCGTTAAACCTTGATTTCCGCAACTGGCGGCTCTGGCTGGCAATCACGGTTCTGCTCGTGGCGGGAACGCTGCTCCCCTACAAGATCAGCGTCACGCTTACGCCGTCACTCAAGCACCGGATCTACTGGCTCACCCGAAATCCGGACAAGGTGGTGCGGGGTGATTACGTCCTGTTCCGGCACAGGGAACTTTCCGACCGTATGGGGATGAAAAAGTCCGAGGATGTCATGAAGATTCTTGGCTGCAACGAAGGGGAGCTGCTTACCGTCAATGCGGAGAAGAAGTTCTACTGCAACGGAGAATATCTTGTTCGCGCAAAGGACATCTCTCTGAAGGGGGAACCGCTGCAGCACTTCGTTTACAACGGGCCTGTGCCCAAAGGAGTCATGTTCGTCATGGGACAGCATAAAGACAGTTACGACTCCCGTTATTTCGGTTTTGTGGACAAGAACCGCATCCTGGCGAAAGCCTACCCGATTTTCTGAGAGGAGCGTATGCCAATCGATATATTCAATCCTCTGCGGTACATGAATCAGGAAAAGTACGAGAAATTCTGGACAAACCTCTTCAACACGCTTCTCTACGGATTCTGGAGCCGTTTTTTCTTTGTCATATTGATCCTATCCGGTTTCTGGTTCGGAGTGAGACAGCGAAATCCAACAGTTGCGGTCATATGCCTCGCACTTGCGGCGCTCATCGCCTATGGAGGCGGGATAATGGACATGTTCAGGCATTTATCAGGATAGGAGCACCTTGTGGCAAAAGAGAGCAGCAGTCCAGACATATTACCCATCTCCCAGGGAAACGAGATAAAGCCACGCGGACTGCTTGAGGCGATGGCCTATATCGAACAGAGTTTCGCCAATGAATGCGGTGGCTGCCAGATCGACCCACGATTTCTGACAACCAAACTCCGCCTTGAATTCATGGAGGTGGGAATCAAAAGTTCGTTTGCCTCCGGTATGGTCATGGCGATATTGGCGCCGGTGGCTATCGGTGTGTTCGAACACTACATTCCTATCTTCGGTGATCCAGACCCAACGTGGTTCGATATATTCTGCGCCTGGTTGCTGGCGATGAGTTTCGCTCTCGGGTATTCGGCCCTTATGGCAAAAGTGGCAGTGAAATTTATCGGGCCCTATACCCGCGGCATGGTCGTAAATCTGATCGGCGGCACGTTCATCGGAGCAATCGGCAAGGCCATATTTGCCATGCTGGCATACCATTTTCTCCGTTACATCGTGCTCACCGACAGCACTATGGTCTGGGCGGTTCTCAAGCTTAGTGCCGCCAAGGTGAAACCGGGCACGTTAGCCGAACTGTACTACATAGCAATGGGATTCAAGGGGGTGCTTCTGTCATCCGCGTACTTCATTCAAGTCGGCACGGCGATATTCATATTCATTCCGTCTGTTGCCTTGACTTACACCTATTTCCGCAACAAAAAGCTGATTGAAGCAGGGATTGTAAATGTCAAAGCGCATCTCAACTAGGCTCGCCCTTACGGCATTATTGGTGTTCATCCCGACCATGGCTCTAGCCCTGGATATGGAATTCTACGTCTGGGGTGGTCACGACGCGGTAGTTAATGCCTTCAGCAAGCTGGCGCTGATCTTCGGCGACAACGCCTACAAGTCGCTCTACTTCGTGGTCATCACTGCCGGGCTTTTTTTCGGTGGGGTGACGGTTTTCGCCAAGTCGCTTGGTACGGCCAACGGTTCGGTCATGACCTGGATCGTGCCGACCATGATCGGCATCATGGTCTATCTGGCCCTGGTCGTCCCCAAGGGAACCATCCATGTCTACGATCCGGTCTTCAATAAAAATCAGGCGGTCGGCGGTATACCGGATGGTGTGGTAGCAGTGGCCGGCATCCTGAACAAGATTGAAAGGGGCCTGGTGGATATCGTCACCACTGCCGGAGATCCCCTGAATTACCAGACTCAGGCCGGCGGTAAAGGATTTCTGGGGCTCGCCCAGCTCACCAGCATTCCCC
>JAQTXD010000028.1 GCA_028688955.1 Desulfuromonadaceae bacterium | reverse complement strand
CCAAGAGCGCTCCGTTCATCTCCGCCCAGTACGACAATATCCGTCATCGTAGGAGTTCCCTCAGTTATAGTGCCGGTTTTATCAAACGCCATGACCGTGATATGGCCGGCATTTTCAAGATAACTGCCCCCCTTGATCAGAATCCCTGCACGCGTTGCTGCAGCCAGTCCACTGACAATGGTAACCGGCGTTGATATGACCAATGCGCAGGGGCAGGCAATAACCAACAGCACCAGAGCACGGTACACAGTATCATGCCAGCTCCAGCCAAGCAGAAACGGTGCTGCTGCCGCGATGACAAGTGCCGCCGCGAAGACAATTGGTGTGTAGATTGCGGCAAAGCGATCGACAAAACGCTGAGCCGGTGCCCGGTCAGCCTGAGCTGCCTCAACCGTTTTGATGATGTGAGCCAGAGTTGTATCGCCGGCTACAGCTGTCACCTTAAACTCGAAGACGCCATTCTGATTGATACTGCCTGCGAAGACCCGGTCACCGGGAGATTTTTCCACCGCTATACTTTCCCCGGTGATAGGGGCCTGGTTGATCGTTCCGTATCCCGCGCAGATCCTGCCGTCGAGCGGCACCCGCTCCCCCGCTTTGACCCGTACAATTGTACCGACAGAGATCTCGCCGACCTCCTGTTTGCACCACTCCCCGCCAACATCTCTGACATCGGCCTCCACCGGAGCAAGCTGCAACAGTCCCTGAATAGCCCGTCGAGCCCGGTCGAGCGAGTGTTGTTCAATAACGGTGGCAACTGAAAACAAAAAACTCACCATGGCCGCTTCCGGCCATTGCCCTATCAGTGCTGCACCGGTCACTGCCACAGCCATCAGCACATTCATATTAAGCTGGCGGTGAACAAGTGCTATCCAGCCTTTGCGGTACGTCTCCAGTCCGGCTGTGCAGATCGCGACCAATGCCAGTATCGGCACGGCAACGTGCATATCCGGGGCAAACCATTCCAGCACCTCGGTGCATAGCGCTGCCACACCTCCCACGGCAAGACGCACGGAGACAGTGCTCACTTTGGATTCATCCCTCGGAGAGAAACCGTCAGCATCATCACGGAGCACGTGCGGCTCAAATCCGATCCCTTTCAAAAGCGCAGCTATTGCCGCTTCAGCATCCGGCAGGTGATGAACGGTCAGCACCCGTTCCAGCAGGTTAAAGTCAAGGCCGAGTACCATTTCCTGGTTTTTAAATGCGGAGCGAATCATCGCCTCTTCCGTAGGACAATCCATGTCTGTTATCAGGAAACGGCTCGTAACACTATTTTCGTTAATCAGTCCCGTCTTCGGGGCCGGTAAGGGTTCAGATGGCACTTGTGCAGTGCCGCAACTACAGCTGTTATTACAACAATCACGTCCCATAAAACACATCCTTCAATAAATCTACCCGAATGAACGTATTACTATCATCTCTTTACGACATATCCAAGCGAACAGTGCCTGCACTCGCTGCATCAAGTGTGTTGTTTTGTATTGACATCCGGGAGTTGGATTATATACAAGACGACTACTTGTCATACCATTTTAAAGTCTTCCACCCCTTCGACTGATTGTGGTGGCAGAGTGAATTTACCGAAAGTTTTCAGGACTGTTACATTAAATGTGCACACGCATCCCCCACGGCGTACTACTGATCCTGCTGGCGGCTATTCTCTGGGGGACAACCGGAACGTCCCAGGCACTGGCACCATCCGGTGCGCACCCACTGACGATTGGTGCTCTACGCCTGGCGGTCGGGGGTGGTTGCCTGTTGCTGCTGGCCCTGCTGCGCGGACAGATCACCAGAGACTGCTTCAAGCACCCTGGCATTACTCTGTTAGCCGCTTTTCTGGTTGCAGTGTACCAGCTTTCTTTTTTTAAAGCGGTGGCCGTTACCGGGGTTGCCATCGGCACCATGGTGGCAATTGGCAGTGGGCCTCTGTTTGCCGGATTGCTTGCACGACTGTTTCATGCAGAACGCCCCGACCGCCGCTGGCTGGTGGCAACGACAGTGGCTGTTGCCGGGCTTCTTGTTCTTTTCGTTCCAGCTCCCGGCAGCCGTGTGCAGGTGAAGACAGCAGGTGTGCTGCTGGCAGTGACAGCGGGTGCATCGTACGCAGGGTACACTCTGGCAATCAAACGCCTGCTGCCAGGAAATTCATCGGATGCAGTTATTGCCGTTGTATTCACTCTGGGAGGTATTCTGCTGTCGCCGTTTCTGTTCCACTCTGACCTGAGCTGGTCTGTTACGCCGGGCGGACTGGTTGTGATTCTGCATCTGGGGTTGGTCGCAACTGCATTGTCATACCTTCTTTATGCGCGTGGTCTGCGCTCCGTTCCATCAGTTCATGCGGTCACCCTGTCTCTGGCAGAACCACTCACTGCGGCGACTCTCGGCATCATCGTGCTGAGAGAAAAGTTGACCATAACGGCATCCATCGGTATAGGGCTTGTGTTAGCAGGCCTGGTTGTACTTGCTACGGGTCGAAGCAAAAAATCCGGAAAATAACGGGCACCGGGATTATCTCACGGCATCCCGTGTTGTTATTTGGGAAAAAAGTGTGTACTCTTCCGTACTTCCTGAAAAACAGACCCTCACATGCAGCAGATTTACACTTCAACGAGGAGCCCGCATGTTCTTCCAGCAACTAATTAACGGCATCGCCCTGGGGAGCACCTACGCATTAATTGCGCTCGGCTACACCATGGTCTACGGCATCATCACCCTGATCAATTTTGCCCACGGCGAGATTTATATGGTCGGTGCATTTGTCGGCCTGTTCGCGACGGCTATTCTCAAGGTTAATTTTTTTGTCGCCATGCTGATTGCCATGGTGGTCTGCATGCTCCTCGGCGTCCTGATCGAACGAATCGCCTATCGACCATTGCGCAAGTCATCCCGGCTATCTGCACTCATCTCCGCAATTGGTGTATCCATCTTTCTTTCAACCCTGGCTCAGATGCTTTTTGGAGCTAATGCGAAAGGATACCCCGAAGGGGTTTTTCCGGTTAAGCAGATCACCATCGGCTCTGCGGAGATATCAACGCTTCAACTCCTGATTATCGCGATTTCTGCTATTTTAATGATATCTCTTGAATTCATCGTCCACAAAACGAAGATCGGGAAGGCCATGCGGGCAACGTCCGAGGATTATAACACTGCGGCCCTGATGGGCATAAACGTCAACATGGTCATCTCATTTACCTTTGCTCTCGGTTCGGCACTGGCCGCAGCCGGCGGTGTCCTTGTCGGCCTGCTCTTCAACGCGGTCTCTTTCAACATGGGGCTGATGGCCGGATTGAAGGCCTTTGCTGCCGCAGTTCTCGGTGGCATCGGTTCAATCCCCGGCGCGATGCTTGGCGGATTACTGCTGGGAGTGACAGAAGTAGCGGGCGTTGCGTTCGGCTTTTCCTCGTACAGAGATGCCATTGCCTTTGCAATTCTGGTGATTGTACTACTGGTAAAACCGACCGGCCTGCTGGGACGGAAAATTCAAAAGAAAGTGTAATATTGGGACCGGAGTTATCACATGGGTGACTTTTTACAGCAACTGCTGGGGCACACAAACCCCTACTATCTGCAGATTTTCGTTAATATCGGCATCGGCATAATACTGGCACTTGGCCTGAATGTAGTTACCGGCCTGACCGGGCAGCTATCCCTCGGACACGCAGCCTTCATGAGTATCGGTGCCTTTACCAGCGCCCTGCTTACAATCAGGTTCGGCATGCCGTTCAGTGTCAACCTGCTATTGACAGGATTTATTACTGCGGGTGTTGCCGCTCTGATCGGCCTGCCGATATTGCGACTGACGGGTGATTATCTGGCAATCTGCACGCTTGGATTTGCCGAAATTGTCAAGGTCATATTTTTAAATCTCGCCATAACCAACGGAGCCCTTGGGCTGACAGTACCGACCGCCAGCACGTCAATACCATTGCCGGTTGTTGTCTGGGTTGTCGTTCTGCTGACAATTGTCTGCGTCACGTTCGTTCACAACTCCCGCTTCGGCAGAGCGCTCATGGCGGTGCGGGGAGATGAGATTGCAGCCGAGGCGATGGGGATCAACGTTACATTATACAAGGTGCAGTCATTCGCCCTGGGGGCATTTATGGCCGGTGTCGGCGGCGGTCTCTACGCCCATTTCATGGGCTACATCAATCCCTCCGATTTTGGTTTTCTTAAATCGGTCGACATTCTCAGCATGATCGTTCTCGGAGGACTGGGCAGTATTACCGGCAGCGTTATCGGTGCATCCATACTATCGGCAGCCCCGGAATTTTTGCGCTTCATGGCCAGCTACCGTATGCTCGTGTACGGCGGGCTGCTGGTCTGCATGATGATCTTCCGCCCCAACGGCCTGATGGGTGGCACGAACTTCACAGAAATGGTTCTCCGGGCACTTGGACGGAAACCGCGACTGAAAATACTTATGGAACAAAAATTTTCCGAATCATCGAGACCCGGCAATGGCGATACTTGAACTTAATAATGTAACCATCCGATTTGGCGGTCTCGTGGCCGTCAACGACGTCAACCTGAAGGTGGAAGAGGGGACGATCCAGGCGTTGATCGGTCCGAACGGGGCCGGTAAAAGCACCCTCTTCAACCTGATAACCGGCATTTATGCCCCTACCAGCGGATCGATTTCATTCAAGGGGAACTCCGTCAGCGGCACGCCGACCTACAGGATAGCGGCAGCCGGTATCGGTCGTACGTTCCAGAACATCAGGCTGTTCACCGACCTGACAGTCCTCGATAACGTCCTGATCGGCGCCCATAGTCGCGGCCACTGGAACCTGACCGGTGCCTTGATGAAGTTCACCCCCTGGGTGCGTAAGGAGGAAGGCGAACTGCTGGATCTGGCCAGAGAGTGCCTGCAGATGGTTGATCTCTCCTACCGGGCATTTGAACTATCCGGCAACCTTCCCTATGGCGAACAGCGCCGCCTGGAAATAGCACGGGCCCTGGCACTCAGGCCGGAGCTGCTGCTGCTTGACGAACCCGCAGCAGGAATGAACCCGCAAGAGAAAGCCGAGCTCATGACGATGGTCCAGCGTATCCGGGCGACCGGCATCACCGTGTTTCTGGTAGAACATGACATGAAATTCGTCATGGGGATTTCCGATCGTATTGCCGTTCTCGATTACGGTGAAAAAATTGCCGAGGGGCTGCCGGAAGAGATCAGGCAAAACCCCAAGGTTATCGAAGCTTATCTTGGAAAGGGGGCCGGCGATGCTCACGCTTGATAAACTGTTTGTCAATTACGGCGCCATCAAAGCGCTGAAAAGCATTTCCTGCCACGTTGAACAGGGCGAAATCGTTGCTCTTATCGGGGCAAACGGAGCCGGCAAGACGACCATTCTCAACGCCATCTCCGGCATCGTTCCGACCCTTTCAGGCTCGGTATCCTTTTTGGGCGAAACCATCAGCGGAACACCTCCCCACGAGATCGTCAAACGGGGGATATCCCAGGTCCCGGAAGGACGTCGCGTCTTTGCCAATATGTCTGTCCTCGAAAATCTTGAGATGGGTGCCTATATCCGCAACGACAACAGTGCGATTATGGAAGAGATCGACCAGGTATTTGCCCGCTTCCCGCGCCTGCTGGAACGAAAAAAACAGCTGGCAAAAACCCTTTCCGGCGGCGAACAGCAGATGCTTGCCATGGGACGCGCCCTGATGTCCCGCCCCAAACTGCTGCTCCTGGATGAGCCGTCCATGGGTCTGGCGCCGATGCTGGTTGCGCAGATTTTTTCCATCATCCAGGAGATTAACGCAACCGGCACGACTATCATGCTGGTGGAACAAAACGCCAACATGGCGCTTTCAATCGCCCATCGCGCCTATGTCCTCGAGACAGGAGAAGTGGTGCTGCAGGGAGATGCAAAAGAACTCGCCGCCAACCCCGAAGTCCGCAAGGCGTATCTGGGGGAATAAGAGGATCCATCCGCGTGAACACCAAGCCAATTGTAAACCCCTACCTGGCGGTGCTGGTAGGGGTTTTTGCTGTCTCATTCTCCGCACTGTTCGTCAGACTTACAACCGCGCCTGCCTTGATCATTGCCACCTATCGGCTGTTGATCACGTTTGCTGTGCTGGCACCCTATGCAGTGATCCGCCATCGATCGGAGCTCACCTCACTCCCCTGGAAACAGCGCGGTCTGGCGGCTGCCAGCGGCGCCTGCCTCGCACTCCACCTTGTCACCTGGTTTGCCTCCCTCCGCTTTACGAGCGTTGCCAGCTCTGTCGTACTGGTGACAACACAGCCGCTATTCGTGGTTATCGGGTCCTGGCTTTTTTTCAGAGAGCGCGTCAGCCGCATGGCCATGCTGGGCGGAGGACTCGCATTGTGTGGAAGCATTGTCATCGGTGCAGCGGACTTTCAGATCGGCAGGGAGGCGTTCTGGGGTGACCTGCTTGCCCTCACTGCAGCCGTGCTAGTCTCCGGGTACTTGTTGATCGGCCGACGCTTACGGGGTGGAGTCGCGCTGCCGGTCTACACGTTTTACACCTACGGCAGCAGCGCAGCAGTACTGGTATTTGCGAGCATTGCAACGGCGACGCCGTTCGCACCCTACTCTGTGCAGGACTGGATCCTGTTTGCAGCCCTTGCAGTTGTCTGCACCGTTGTCGGGCACACCGTCTTTAACTGGGTGCTGCGCTATGTCCAGGCCTCGGTTGTCTCCGTCAGTGTTCTTGGAGAACCGTTAGGAGCCATACTATGGGCGGCCGTTTTCTTACGCGAATATCCGACGCTGCGGCAGACGGCCGGTGCCGGCTTAATCTTTGGCGGTCTGTTTATCTTCACCCGCTTTTCAGCGGGGCACGCAGCTGTAGTAAACCAGGAGGGGCACTGATCGTGCGGGAAAAACCGGAACAATGTACACACAGAGCGGCGGGATTGGGTTACGGCGTTCTGGCATACCTGATCTGGGGCTTTTTCCCGGTCTATTTCAAAGCACTTTCTGCAGTTCCCGCATTTCAGGTTGTGTCGCACCGCATCATCTGGTCGCTGCTGTTTCTCTGGATCATTATCGTCGTTCGGGGGAAATGGCGGGATCTTCGGGATGCGTTTCTCAACCGCACGGTTTTAGTGCTGCTAACAATCTCAGCCCTGCTGATAGCAACCAACTGGCTTGTTTTTATAATCGCCGTGGGGCACGCTCAGGTCATCCAGTCCAGTCTCGGATATTTCATGACACCGTTCGTCAGCGTTTTGCTCGGTGTCTTTTTTCTTAAGGAACGCCTACGCCGTCTCCAGTTGGTCAGCCTGCTGCTTGCAGCAATCGGGGTTCTACTGTTGACGTTCAACTATGGCCGCTTTCCCTGGGTGGCACTGGCACTGGCGCTGACATTCGGTTGCTACGGCCTGTTACGCAAGGTTGTCGCGGTTGATTCACTCACCGGCCTGACCGTAGAAACCCTGTTGCTCGGACCGGTGGCACTCGGCTATTTGATCTTTCTCTCATGGCAGGGAAAGAGTGATTTTCTTATGCATGGCCAAATGACCGGCAGCCTGCTGGTGCTGGCCGGCGTCGCGACGGCCGTACCGCTGCTGCTCTTTGCTTCGGCCGCCCGCCGATTGCGACTCGCCACCATAGGCTTTCTGCAGTATATAACCCCTACCCTCCACTTCCTGCTCGCCGTGGTACTCTACAAAGAGCCGTTTAGCCGGGCACATCTGGCCAGTTTCCTCTGTATCTGGAGCGGACTCTGCTGCTACTCATTTGATGCCTACCGGGGGGTAAGAGAACAGAGAAAGGAGGCTCGCCGCCAAACCACCGAGTGAATCAGCTGGTTGCCAGACGTCTTTCAGCAAAGCAGAACGTACCGTGTCCACAATTGCTGGATGAGCCCCCGGAAAGCATGCAACAGAATGTTTTTGTGCAGCCAGATGGCTTAAAGCGAAACCGTTCCAAGCCCGGTTGTAAGGCGGTAAATCGCTGGAAGAACTCTTCAGCGGGCATGGGGCGGGCAAAGTAATACCCCTGGGCATCCTGACATTTATGCTTTCTAAGAATATGCCCCTGTTCAACGGATTCAACTCCTTCTGTGACAACTTCAAGGCCGAGGCTCAGCGACATGGCAATAATTGCGGCAAGAATTTGTTCATCTTTTTCTGATTCGTGCACGTTGAGAAGAAACGAGCGGTCAATTTTCAGGATATCCACCGGAAGAGTACGCAGATAACTGAGTGAAGAGTAACCGGTTCCAAAATCATCTATGCTGATCTTGACGCCGATCTCTTTCAGTTCCCTCAAAATTGTGATGGAGCGTCCCATATCCTCCACCAGAGCACTTTCAACTATTTCCAATTCCAACGCCTGCGTACAGAGCCTGTTCTCTGTCAGAGTTTCTTTGACAATTCCGAGCAGATCCTGCCTCTGCAGCTGCAGAGGCGAAACGTTAACCGATATCCGGGGAAGATAAAAACCCTGAGCATGCCATTGATGCAGCTGACGGCACGCTTCGCGGATCACCCATTCGCCGAGCTGCAGGATCAACCCTGTTTGTTCAGCCAATGGTATGAACTTGTCGGGGGAAACCATCCCCAATTCCGGATGATTCCAGCGAATAAGCGCTTCGGCACTGGCCCAGGTATTCCGTTCAAGATTTACCCGCGGCTGGTAATAAAGCTCAAACTCCTCCTGCTCCAAAGCCCGGTGCAGATCATTGCACAGCCCCAATCGCTCCGAAAGTATTGTATGAAGTGAATCGGTAAATAGCTCGACGTTATTTTTGCCCTTTTCCTTTGCGAGATACATGGCGGAGTCAGCATTCTTGACGAGCGTTTCTGCCGTGGTGCCGTGACTGGGGAAAAGTGCCACACCGATACTGGCCGAGACGAAGAGGCGTTTTTCATCAATTTGGTACGGGACAAACAATGTCTTGATGTGCTTCCGGGCAACCGAAAGTGCGCTTTCCGGGCTTTTGATATCCTGAAGAAAGACGGTAAACTCGTCCCCTCCCAACCGCGCCAGAGTATCACCGGCACGAGTGCCGGCTGACAGCCGTGCTGCGGTCTCCAGAAGAAGCTGGTCACCAGTCCGATGTCCATGGGTATCATTGATCATCTTGAAGTCATCCAGATCAATAAACAGTACGGCCAGCTGATCCCCTGTCCGTGATGCACGGAGCAGAGCCTGCTCCAGTCGGTCATTGAACAGGACCCGATTCGGCAGACCGGTAAGGACATCAAAATTTGCCATGTGATGCAACTGTTCCTGCCGCTCAAGAAGGTCCTCATCCCGCCGTTCAATTTCAGACAGCATCTCATTAAAGCGTTCCGCCAGTGTGTTCATCTCATCCGTGTCGCTTGCTGATACCCGCTTTGAGTAGTCTTTGGTGTAACTGACCTCCTGCATGGTTGTTGCAATGGCGGTAACCGGGTCCGTTATAATCCGCTGAAAACGATCTGCCAGCAGATAGCTGAATCCGAGTGCAAACGACAGTATAAAAAGGCTAATAGCGGATGTAGCAACAATTTTTTCGGTTATGACATGCTCATCCTGTTCAATTAAAATAGTTCCAAGCCGCACCCCTTCCTTCATGATCGGGCGTTCGATACTGGGGCTCAACTTGAAAAAATGTTGCCGGGATTCTGATCGCGTGGCGTTCAGACATCGCAACAGGTCCACCGGTGGTCCAACGTCCCCCCGATGATAATGGGCACTGATCTGTTCGTTATCATTGAGGATGAACAGCCGCTTTATAGAGGGATCGGCCTTGATAGCCGAAAGAGACTTCGACACCGCCTGATCATCACCGAACGCCAGAGCGGCCCCGACATCGGCACCAACGATGTCACTCAACGCTTCCAGTCGCTCGCGGCTCTCTCGGTTGAAGGTATAAAAGCTGTAGACAAGAAAGCAGAGTAACGTGACGACCAGTACGATGGAGCAGGCAAGCATGATTACCAGGCGCTGCTTGGTGCGAAAACTGGACGCGGAGCGGAATATGTACTCAGCAATTTTCATGGGATCAGTTGATGATATCGCGAGCTAATTTCAGCAGCTGTGTGCTGAATGAAATAGAGGCCTTGCCGGCAGCGGTTCGATTCAGGTCATAGGTAACTCGATTGTCAATGGTCAGCAGACTGATCATCCCCCCCAGACGGGCGAAGTCACGCATATCGCTGACCGTCAGGATTCCTCGGCTGTGTGCTTCGGGAAGCAGCACCTGTAGACGGTGCCGTTCGGACGAGGCGATAAACAGCATCTGACAATTGCCGACCTGGCTGATATCCTCCACTCTCTTCACCGCCAACGGGCGATTCTTGATCAGCTTACCCTTTGAGGCGGCAAGAATGGATTCAAGTGGAGTATCCCCGATCAGGCAGATTGTAAAGGGAGAACCGTTTTTCCCGGAAGTCGGCATATCAACAAAAAGCGGAATATTGAGCAGATACTTTGCCTTTACAATGTACTCACGAGGAACATAGTCCCCCTGGGCACTGCTGCCGACCGGCATCAGGAAAAGCATAAGCAGGATGAGAAGAGCTCGCATCATGATCAGAACCGGTAGGTGGCTTTGAGGCGAAAGGTAATGCCGTCCTGGGGAATTTCCTGCAAGATTCCGTGTTCTGGACCGGAAGGAGCCGAATAATGAGTATCCAGCACGTTGTACAAAGAGGCTGACAAGTCCAACCCTTTCAGCAGACCACGATTCAGAAGTGTCAGGTTGAAAATGGCAGCACCGTCAATGGTTTCACCTCTCGCGTTGAGTCGTGAACCGGTATAGACCGACTCGATGGTGACAAAACTCTTTTTCATAGGCAATGGGGCGGTCAACGCCCCCTTAAGCAGAGTGTGAGGTGAGTTGGCAACGGGCCGACGCGGCCCCAGGTATACGGAGTCCTGATAGCTGTAGCTCATCCGTCCACTGAACCCGCTTTCCCATTTTCCTTCAGCCTGAAGCTCAACCCCTTTTGACTCCACCCTGTTCTGGTTCCTGTATACCAGCAGGGTATCAGTATCAGCAACCTGCTCCAGCAAATCAGAAATCCGTGTATAGAAACATGACGCGCCGGTGCGAAGATTTTCCCCAATAAACTGATCCCAGCCGGCCTCTACCGTACGAACCTTTTCCGGCCTCAAACCCAGATTTCCCTTCTGGGTGCTGCCATCGTCGTAAAACTGCTCATAGGCATTCGGGGCACGAAAAGCTTCGCCGTAAGTGAGACGCAATACCGTCGTGTTCTGAGGTTTCCAGATCAGTGCCGCACGGGGGTTGGTCGTACTACCGAATGTTTCATAGTGATCGATACGGAGTCCGGCATTGAGAATCAACTCTTTCAGTATATGGTACTCGTCCTGCAGATAATACCCCTGAACCAGACTGTGATGGTTTGCAGTAAGAATATCCGAAGGTGGTAAAACGTCAAAATTGTGCATTCGTTCGGTAAATTGCCAGCGATGTTCCATACCCACCGTCACCAGATGGTCAGAGAAGCCTTTCGATACAAAAAGGTCACTGCCGATCCATTCGCCAAGGTTGTCATCCCGATTCAGACTCCCGGCAAATGGATAATCATTATCAACTTCGTAGCGGTTATACGTCAAACGGGCACTCAGATCAGCCCATCCTGTGGAATGATTGAATGAAAGGCCGGCGAGAGCGTGATGCTCCCCGATCGTCTGCCGTGAATCGTTAAAGATTGTTTTATACGGAGCTGTGGGCACGTCCCTGTCTCTTTTTTCGTAAAGCAGCAGCAGAGAGAAGTCCTTCCACACAATTTTAGAGAGCAGGTCAAAGGATTTTTCGCTATCCAATCCCTGAGCGATGCCGTTGTTTATTCCAGCATATTCCGGAAAGAAGAGCCGCTTCCGACCGGCCGCATCCCGGTAGCTGCCGGAGATCAGCAGGTCGACGTCAACCGCCACTTTGCCACCACTCGTAGCACGACCGGCAACAGCGTTGAAACTGCCTGCGGAGGCCGACAGTTCTCCTCCTCTGATATCCTTGCCGCTGCGGGTGATCACATTGACGACTGCCAGAAAAGCATTGGTACCGTACAGAGAAGATCCCGGCCCACGGATAATTTCGATGCGGTCAATCAGATCCATATCGACCGGGAAATCGTTCCCCAGTGGCGCAGCTTCAAAGAGACCGTCGTTCAACCGGTGTCCATCCAGCAGCAGCAGGATCCGCGTATTCGAATCCCCGAGCGGACTGAATCCCCGCACCCCGATGTTGTGAAAAGTCCGGATGTTCGTAGTATAGAACCCTCGAACGCTGTTAAGTGTTTCAGCAAGATTACGAAAACCGCCCTTGCGAATTTCATCATAGGTTATTATGGAGACGGAAGCGGGTGCGTCCGTCAGTTCCTGCTGATACTTGCTTGCCCCGGTAACTGTCGCAACTTCGGTATTCAGCAACTGTTCGATGGTTTCGGAAGAGGCATGTTCATCCTGAGCGCCCACCGGGGCAGGAACCATGCTCAAGAAACTCAATAGAAGCAAGCTGCACATAACCTGCTGATGTTTTAGGTTGAAAAATCGCATGTTACATGGTCCTCCTGACTCACCTGTGTCCACAGGTTAATTTTACGTTTGTATCAAAACAATCAGCCAAACGTGCCATTTCGGTTCAGAAGTAAATAGAGGCTGTCACTGAACCGTACCCCGGAAAAAAGTGGACATGCAATAACTCCAGACTGCGCCTGAACGTATACCGTGCATCCGTCAACATAATACGTCCCAGTACCGTTCACGCCGGCATGACTGCGTACGAAAGTTGCCTTCCTGAGTGCAATTTTCCTGTTATTAATGAACGTGTAACAGTAATCTTCCGGCACCAGGAATGGGTATAAATTTATCTTGTTATAAATGTCCCGCCCATGTTCACCAACCCAATCAATTTCCATATACTCAAAATACTTTCCGGTATGTGATTTAATACACATGTCTTGTGGTGTCGGCTTGATTTCGCCTCTGACATATTTCATCACATCCGTGGTAAAAGTTTCCTGAAGGAGCCTGTTTATACTCATCTCCACGCTATACCAGTCGGCATCTTCACCGATTGGAAACGGATGCTGGCTGACTATCGACCCTGTATCAATGGCATTATCCACGACAAAACATGTTACCGCGGATTCGCTGTCACCATTCTTTAGTGACCAGAGCGTAGGCAACGCTCCGCGATATTGAGGCAATTTAGAGGGATGGACATTAACCGTCCCATACGAAGGCGCCGTTACAATTTCTTCCGCAAGAATCGACCAGGCATTGACCACCGTTATATCGACACGTTTTGATTTCAAAAAATCAACAATCTTGATCTTGTTGTTAAAATCGAGGATCTCTGTCCCGGATTCAGATATTACTTTCAGATAATCAACGTATCTGAAGTAAAAAGAGGTCGCACAGGATGACACCAGAGTCAATATGCGCAACAGTGCTATTTCAAGTAACCTGTATTGATTCCGGCACCGAAGCAGGTAGATGATTTTAAAGAGAGCGTTGACAGGGTTATATGTGGCACATGACACAAATTCCTCGATCAGCCCAATCCCTGCAACATCGAATCGTTTGTCACGATACAACAAAAGTGCTGTTTCGATATGATACCCTGCATACACAACCTTGACGGGATTCTTCATCTGCTTAACTGTTGGTGGCTCTGTTCTGTACAATCATCATCTATAACCGGCACACACCCCACCCCTCTGACAGTATCTCAAAGCAACCCGGTTACCGTATCGTACCCTGTACGATAGAGATACATCCAGATGCCGGTTTGCAGCGCGGTCAGGAACAGCATCGCAGCGACCATATTCGGTGTACTGCCAATTTCTTTCCGAAAAAAAATCACCACCTGCTCCGGACCTGACCAGAATACGGCCTGCACAATAACACCACATACGGTAAGATACCCCGCACGTCGCGATTCTTGGCGGATCGCATCAGTTGCACGCCGCAGGTCTTCTCCGAGGCTGATGTCATGACCCGTCCGCGCGTAAATGACAAGAAAAAACCCGGCAATAAGAATATTGACCCCCCACATTACAATAAATGCATACAGTAAACGGATGTCCAAAGCCTTCAATGCAATATTGAGCGCCGCGCAAACCGCAGCCAGCCAGTAGTCAGCAAATATGTATGCACTCCTCTTGACGGCGATGAGCGCAACCTTGCCGGCCCCCACCCCGACACTATCACCGTCTTTAATGTCTGCAAAAGCTTTCAAGCCTGCATTAAAAAGTCCGTAGGTTTTTTTCAAAGAGCCAAACATTGCCAGGCAGTCCGATCCGACTTCTCAAGGGATAAATAACTCTCACGGGCAGAATAAATCGTAGCCACCTGATATGCTCTCAAAGATACCCCCACTCTTTCAACAACCCACGATCCCTTTCGAGAAATTTCACTCCTATGTCGTTCCGGTAAAACATCTTCGGAACAACGATGTGTCCCGCCCGCCGATAGGCATCTCTCCGGGCATCCTCCACTGATGCCCCTACCCCGCTCACATGCATCAGGTAACCAATATCAGAGCAGGTGTAATACGTTTCCCGGCCATGTTCATCTTTTTCTGCAGTTACTTCTTCCCAATGAAAATGCCGCAGATCTTCTGCATCCGGCTCTTCCCGAAAATGAATTTTGAGGCCACGCGGTAACGGACGCTCCCGATCCACACTCTGATAAAACGGGAATGGCGGCAAGGCGATTAATATTACGACGCCAAATCCTTCATGCCATTCCAGATCAAAGGATTCCCCCCGAGCAATGGCGCAGAGGAACCGGGTCCAGGATGAGCGATGGAGTACCGACTGGAGTTGAACGGCCGGATAGCCAAAGCGACAGGTAGCCTCCAGCGGAAACGCACCCTGCTCATTGACAATACAATTTATATCAAAATCACCGCGAAAATTTATCTGCCGCAGATATGGTGTTAGGGGTGCCAGAACCTCCTGAAAGAGACGGTTTTCTTCGTCCGGGTCATACCACATGAGAGTGCCCATTTCACAGGTTTTTGGCCCCAGACCGCCGGAGAAAAGGTTTTTGTGTTCGACATTCATCTCCACAGGACCAATCCAGGTATTCCCGTTAAAATAGCGGCCGACTCCTATTTCAACACCGTCAATATGCTGCTGAAGAATGAAGTGTGTGTCCTCAAACGAATTCTTTCTGCGGTAATATTCAAGCAGGTCAAGTACATCGCTGCCATCAGAGAGTTTACCGACATAGCAAAACGATTTGTCAGACTCACCATTCTGCTTCATCACCCACCGACCAGGGTTGTTACGTACAAAGCTGATAACATCGCTCCGGTTTGCAAACTGGTGAATAGGAACCGTCTTTATGCCATGGTTTTTAAAGATCTGCTGGCAATATGGACGGTCGTTCTCCAGGCGGTCACCTCCTGCCGAGCCACCAACAACCGAGTATCCTTCACCCCTCAGTCGGTCCTGCAATGGTCCGAAACCAATGGCATCAACAACGATAAGGTCTTCAGTGCCAATCCAGAGCAACCCCTCATCCAGAGATACTTTTTCGACGAGTCCGTCGAGCACCTGATTATACAGCGGATCCTCTACAAAAGCGCGGATGTCGTTCCCCTCGCGCAATAGCCGGAGGCAGAGATTCGCACCTGAAAAATCCTTACTGATGAAGAGTACTTTCATTTCCTCACCATACGCCATGATGGCAGGAAATAAAAAAAACTGCACCGAGGATAGATCCAAAGCACAGTATTTGTTTCGGTGCGACTTTTATTTTCCCGAGGTGGCTCGATGCGGACAAGGTCAAGATATGGATACTCCCGGTGGAAAAAAGTTGATTTAACCCTATGTTTTCCCCGATATCTAACATGAACAACCGTTTTATTACAATGAGAAATCAGATAAATTAAAGCGTTTTAGTACTTTTGTATACACTATCATGCGTAATTCATAGAGTTTCACCGCTCTCAAATTGCTGATGTTCCCTCTAGTAGCTAATCCTGGAAAAGCACTTGAAACACGGTGTAACGACGCAACAGACTAAAATCAGAGAGTAATCTTAAAAACATACCCTTTTTGAGTCTCACTTTTTTATATTGATGTTTCTCATGTAAGGCTTTGATTTCTCCTGTGCACCGTTTCTCTGTGTTTATTCGCCTGACCGGTAATTGCGCGACGGTTCGTGCCCGATCGCCATTTACCTGCCGGTAGTGCCTCAACAATGCTGTATAGATCAACCGGATTTTTCTGCATGAATGCCTCGTAACGCGGCAGATATTTTCTGACCGGTCGCACAGGAAACCCGCCTGACGAGAGAAGGGGACCATAGTTCCTGGTCCCCTTCTCTCGTTGTGCCAACATAGTGGAAATAGTCACATCACAACAGAGCCGAACGCCAGTTAAAGGCTTTTCTCTGGCAATCAAGAACATCCTCAAGTGAAACTCCGTCCTGTTCAAGCTGCTCTGCAGCCCGTGCTAACTCAAGGCGCTCAATCATCTCGGCAAGACTGAGCAGATCTCCCAGACATCCACCGCGATTGAGCAAAGCATTCTGGATCTCATCGGAAAGATTCAGCCCGGTGATAATCTCATCCATGGAAATGCCGAAACAATCGCCCAGAAGTGACAGCGTACCGATCATAAAAGCTTCATCAGGGGCGTTCGGCACCGTTTGTGTGCAGGGATGCAGCTTTGCAAGCTCTTCAAGAAACGCCGCCCGCACCGCAATCATGTCGAGCAGGGCATTATCAAGCCCCTGGCTGTCATCGTTGGCAAAAATAGCCAGCTGCACCCAGCGTTTGAGGTGCTGCAGCCCAAGCAGCGTAATTGCATGACGGACCGTTCGGATCTTCTCACGACAGCCGACAGAGACTGAATTGACGAGCAGCAGCAGTTTGTAGGTCAGCGCCGGGCTTTGCTTGAATGTCAGCTCAATCTCCGAAAGTTCTGCACCATCTGATAACTGCTTCATCAACTTGAAAAAAGTATGGGCCGAATCTTCCATCCGTTTTTTCTGCAGCGTGGAGGGGCGGGCAAAGAAATACCCTTGGAACAGGTCAAACCCCAGGCTGCGGCATCTGAGGAAGGTGTGGCGCGAATCAACCTTTTCCGCCAGCAGCCTGACCGGGTAGCACTTGAATTGATCGACCATCTGATACACAGATTCAAGCGGTGTGGCCAGCAGGTCGATCTTGATTATGTCGACAATTCCTTTGTAGAGTTCTTCATATTCGCTGGCAAAGGTATGGTCATCAAGGGCGAGAAGATATCCGCGGGCTTTCAGTTCGCGGCAACGGGAGACAATCCCGGGGGTAATGGTCATCGTTTCCAGTAATTCCAGCCCGATCACCCCGGCGGGAAGCAGTTCGATGGTGTCACTCATCAGCATCCCGGCATCGACATTGATAAAACCGCGGAATGTACCGAGAAGTTCCTCTGTTTTAAAACCGGAGAGCGCATTGAATACAACCCGGGACGTGGCCTGCGTGGCACACTTGATACTTGCGGAAGCGGGAGAATCTTTCGAACGGAACAGAAGCTCGTAAAAAAGTATTTTTTCCTGCCGGTCAAGAATCGGCTGACGGCCGATCAAATAGCAGTTGTCTTCCATACCGTAGAACCCTTTTAGCGGCAATTGACACGACACTACGCGACAGAGAAGTGTTCCGCGTCATTAGTAAGCGACCATACTGTGCGGAGACTATACTGCACGAATGTACCCTGTCAATGGAAAGGGCCCACGAAATTATGAATATCGGAATTTCTGTTCCAGCCGGTGGAAACTGCGGAGCACTGCAGCCGGTTGCCGGTCAGCACGCTGCGAGTCTGATGACCGGTCTCCGCAGCGGCGTACCGGCATACTGCGCTGTACCAAGGGAACACTCGGCAGTTTGCAGCGCTTCAGCCACAGCGAACTGGCCGGCGTGTATCACAAAAGACTTCCCGGCTGTCAGCAGATAGTCCCGACCGTCACCGCAGGTCAGCCAGACCGTACCGTGGGTGCAGCGGAGGGTTACTCCATCCTTTTCGCCATTCACCCGAATCAATTCACCCTGTGCCAGACAACATTCCATGACTGACTCCTTTCTGTCCGTTGATACGGCAACAGTACTCCGCTTCCACGAACAAAAACAGATACAGCAAAACGAATTTGTCACCATAACAGTTCCGTGATAAAGAAAGTGTACCCATTGAAAAGAGCCATGATTGTACCTGCCGTTACTGGAGAATCGAGCGTAGTGTTATGACTATGAAAAACGGAGACGCAAACAGCCGCGGCGGGACGCTGCTCTACGAACAGGTTGCCGGAGACATTGCCGGACTGATTGCCCAGGGCACCTTTCGCGCCGGAGACCGCCTTCCTTCCATCCGCCAGCTCAGCAGGCGCTTCGCGGTAAGCATCAATACGGTGATGCAGGCGTATGCGGTACTGGAAGACCAGCGCCTGGTTGAGGCCCGTCCCCAGTCCGGCTACTATGTCCGCAGCAGGGTACCCGAGATTCGCGAACCGGACCTGAAATCACGAACGTTTATCGCACCGGCAACAGTTACCATAAGTGACCTGTGCCAGCAGGTCATGCACAACATGATGAACCGTGCCCTGCTGCCGCTGGGGAGCGCCATCCCCTCCGCCAGGAATCTGCCTATCGACAAACTCAACCGGATCATGGCAAACGAATTGCGCCGCGGCGGCGACCAGGCGGTACTCTACCAGATGCCGCCGGGATATGAACGTTTACGCGTTCAGATAGCCCGGCGGGCTCTTGAAGCGGGAATCAGCAGCGGACCAGACGATATCCTGGTAACGTCCGGCTGCGTTGAAGCGGTGCTGCTCGCGCTGCGCGCCACCTGCCGCGCCGGAGATACCATTGCCGTTGAATCCCCCTTCTACTTCAATTTTCTGCAGATGATCGCCGAACTCGGGCTCAAGGCTCTTGAGATCCCCTCGACCCCACGGGACGGCATCAGCATCGAAGCACTTCGCTACGCCATCGAGCAGAGCAGAATCAGCGCCTGTCTGGTCATCACCAATTTCAGTAATCCGCTCGGGAGCCTGATGCCAGAGGAGCGCAAACGGGAACTGGTTGAACTCCTCGCGTCCCATGAAATCCCGCTTATCGAGGACGACATCTACGGCGACCTGACGTTCGAAAACGAGCGCCCCAGTGCCGCCAAATCATTCGACCGCTCGGACCTCGTCATTTACTGCTCGTCATTCTCAAAAACCATTGCGCCCGGATACCGGGTGGGGTGGGCAATCGCCGGCCGTTTTCAGGGAGAAATGGAACGCCTGAAAATGATTATGAACATAGCGGTCTCCTCGCCGTCGCAACTTGCCCTGGCGGAATTTCTTGCCAACGGCGGCTACGACCACCACCTGCGAAACTTCAGAAGGATCAATGCCCGCAACATTTCACAAATGGCCGATGCCGTCGTTCGCTCCTTCCCCCCCGGCACCCGTATGACTCACCCGGCCGGCGGATTTATTCTCTGGGTCGAGATGCCGGAAGGTACCGACGCCATCACCCTTTTTCATCGGGCGCTCGAGCAGGGCATCAGCATCGTGCCCGGTCCGCTCTTCTCCCTTTCCGGCAAATACAGCCACCACATCCGCCTGTCGGCAGCCCAGTGGGACGAAAAAATCGAACAGGGGATCAAAACATTGGGGGCACTGGCCCAGGAACTGATGCCCGGCTGATGTTTTCGGCTTACGCCGGTGTGCATCAATATGCATGGACATACGCCAGCAGGTGCATACCAAGCCTGCCTCATACGTGCCAGATGTCCACTCCGGTCCTGCACCATAACCCTACCATTATTGAAAACATGCCGGGGTTAAAACAGTCGAAACCCGCCTCCCGGAAAAAACTCCGTAATCCTTCCATAAGAACAATTCTTTGATACACTTGCACCCAACTTAACGAACAGAAGGAGGTTCAAGATGCAGGGGAGAGGATTAGTGTCAATTGCAGTACTGCTTCTTTCGGCGGCACCCGTTCTGGCCGCGGTACCGGGCGATGGCGAGCGGTTGGCCGCTACCTGTGCCGGCTGTCACGGCACGCGCGGGGCTGCACCCGGGTCCCATATTCCGGTCATCGGCGGACAGGGTGCGGCGTACCTGAAAAAGACTCTGACAGAATACCGTGACGGAACCCGGCCCGGCGGTGTCATGGCAAATCTGTCAAAAGGGTATTCGGACAAGCAGATCGGTGAAATTTCCGACGTCGTCGCCTCATGGAAATGGCAGAACACGCCACTTGCGGCAACTCCAAAAGGCAAAAAGCTGTCCGTCTCCACCGCTGCCTGCGCCGCCTGCCACGGCAAAAAGGGAGAAGGCACCGTACTGGCGCCGCACATAAACGGCCAGGCACCGGAATACCTGAAAGAGGCCCTGCTGGAATACAAAAACGGCACCCGGAATGCCCCGGCAATGGCGCTGCTGAAGGGAATGTCCGACGCTGATATCGACAGTCTGGTAAAAAACTACACTCGCAAATAAGGGGGAACGCATATGAATCGTCGTGAATTTATCAGGCATACCGCCATCGGCGTGGGAGCTGTGGCGCTGTGGGGACCGCAGGCGATATATGTCAATGCGGGTGAAATCCTGCCGAAAAAAGGGACCCGGGTCGTAGTGGCAGGCGGCGGCTTTGGTGGAGCGTCGACGGCAAAGCATCTCAAGATGATGAACCCGAAACTCGACGTTGTGCTGATTGAAGAGCGTGAGCAGTTCATTTCCTGCCCGGTCAGCAACCTGGTTATCGGTGGCCTAAAGCAGATGAAGGACATCACCTTTTCCTACACCACGCTTGCCAGAAAATACGGGGTAAAGATCCTCAACGCCACGGTACTGGGAATCGACCCGGTTTCCCACCGGGTCGAAACCTCCAGGGGGAGCCTCTCCTATGACCGCATGATCCTCTCACCCGGGATTGACTATATGTACGAAAACATAGCCGGAATGGATGAGAACGCCCAGAAGCTCTTCCCCCACGGGATCAAAGCGGGCGACCAGACCGTGCAGCTTCGCCAGGAACTGACGGAGATGAAGCCGGGGGAACAGTACCTGCTGACGATTCCCGAAGCGCCGTTCCGCTGCCCTCCCGGGCCCTACGAACGCGTCTGCATGGTCGCCAACTACCTGAAGAAGAACAAGCCGGGCTCGAAGATCATCGTTCTTGATGCAAACCAGGATATTGTCTCCAAAGGGAAACTTTTCAAAGCGGCGTGGAAGGATTATTACGGGGGGATCATCGAATATCATCCGGACACGGAAATAAAAGCGGTAAAAGCCGGGAGTCGTACGATTGTCACCCCGTCGGCCGAATACAAAGGAGCCGTTCTCAACATCATCCCGGAGCAGAAGGCGGGCAAGATGGCCTTCATGGGTGGGCTGACGCCTGAAAAACGGCGCTGGACACCGGTTTCGGCACTATCCTTCGAGTCGACAATCCATAAAGACGTGCATATCATCGGCGACGCTACGGACGGCGATGTGATCGGCTCCATGCCGAAATCCGGCTTCGTGGCCTCGGCCATGGGGAAAGCAGCGGCGGCGACAGTCGTTGCGATGCTCGCCGGCAGGGAACCGCTGACCCCGTACCTGGCCAACACCTGTTACAGCATGGTCAACGAAAAGGAGGGGATCTACGTAACCGGCGTCTTTGAATATGACCCGCAGACCAAAAAAATAGCGGGGAAAAAAGCGGCCGGCGGCGTTTCCCCGGCACGGTCGGAGCGTCTGGGGTTCCAGGCGGAGGATTGGGCCAGAGGAATCTGGTCGGATACGCTTGGCTGACGGGTAACAGGGGAGCCGGCAGCATCTCTGCCGCCGGCTCCAGTTATTGTTTCAAACATCACGTCACAGATACATTCCTTTCCGATGTTATCCCGCACTATGCTCCGCTTCCACAACAATCAGTCCTGATTTCAACCCTCGACACAGGAATAACCCCTCTAACAACAATTCGAATAACACAGAGCAACAGAGCAACTGAGAAAACAAGACCTAACAGCAGAAACAGCATTCTCAAAAAAGTGAGACTTTATATACGTTTTCATAAAGCTCCATCTTTGTTTTTAACTCAGTTGCTCTGTTGCTCTGTGTTTCAGAAGATTTTTTAGAACGAGCTATAGCCAATTTGCGTAGTTTCACTAATTCAATATCGTCGGAAATTCTTACACATTAAAATGACAGCTCACCACCGACAACCCTGCGTTTGAACAGACCACACACGTAAACCTGTTAATATTGTGTGATTAGTTCATATTTCCACCAAAATTTGCGTAAAATTCAACTCGTGACTGAGGCCATGTCGGCTTTACTTACACTACCGACGCGATGCATTTATCAATAATTAGAAAACATGACTAAAATAGGCCTTTTACAAACTTGGCACGGCTCATGCTTCATTCGATGCATATTCCATTTAGCAGTAAACTCTAAAAAAAGGAGAAACAAGATGAAAACAAGAAAAATCGCAACCATCCTCGCAGCAGCAGCATTAACACTGGCAATGTCAGTAGCCTCGGCAATGGCGTTTGATTTTAGTATTTCAGGCTACACCGCCACTCTGGATGTCGCAACGACTGACGCAAACTACACCCCACCAGCTGGATCAGCAATGGGACCTGCCGATGCTTTCACAGGCGGTACCGGTTATTACAGCATCAGTTTTTTTGGCGGCACAGGTGACTTTACAAACGCAAGCGGACTTCATGCCACTATGTCACTTGCGGGCGATGCGTCATCTTCAGTAGGCAGCTATTATTCTGGTTTACTACTCGACACCTTCGCCATCACAACTATTAATGGTGTGTTCACACTGTCGAGCCTTGAAAACGGTAATCTATTGCAATTCAATTTACTAGCATCACCGCTTGATCCAAACTGGACGAACGTTGGAGCGGCTGATGCATTGGCAAACGCCAACGGATTCGCATACATCAATCAGGTTTTCCTCGATTCTAACGGCGCGCCCTATGCTTATGGCCCAGATGGCTTACTCTTGTCACCAACAGTTGCATACGGCTCTATCATGGCTGATGGCTTCCTTGCCGCAACTGCAGCTGGCACTTTCATCGACATGGTTGTAGATGACGCAAACATAGTACCTGAGCCAAGTACATTCCTCCTCCTCGGCGCTGGCCTTTCCGGCCTGGCTTTCTGGAGACGTCGTAAAGCATAAATTAAAACTCATTCCGTACACTCTCCCCCCGGATGTCCCCGGGGGGGATTCAAGTCTAGTTAGCGACTCCGATTCATAACGTTCCTCTTTCCAGCAAATTATGGCCACGTAGCCAGATAGGGAGAAAAACAATGAAAGAACTATCCAGAAGAAAATTCTTGCAAATTTCAGCACTGGCAGTCGGATCAACAATGGTCCCCATGCCGCTCAAATGGCTTGGCACAAGTAAAGCTGAGGCATTTGCCCAAAGCCTTCCACTTTCCGAATCCGGAGTTTCTCCGTTCCGTGGTCTGGCATTCTCGGGTCCGGTACTCGGCGTGATCCCACCGTCAGTATTTTATGCCAACGATCCAAACGGTATTCCGGTTCTCTCCGGTACACCTGACCCACACCTGGCCAACACCACGCTCTACAACATTACGGTTGAAGAGTACCAGGATCAGCTGTACCCGGCTCCAGCCATGGGACCGACCACTCTGTTGGGCTACCGTGACAGCAATGCTCCGGTCAAATCGGGCAAACACCTCGGCGGCCTGATTGTCGCTGCCCGTGGCACCGCATCACGTCTGCGCTTTACCAACAATTTGCCATCAACTCATATCATTCCGATGGATAAAACCGTACCAGGCTCAAACCAGAGATCAGACCGCACCGCAACCCATATCCACGGCGGCTTTGTACCCTGGACCAGTGACGGTGGCCCATTTGACTGGTTCTCACCGGCCGCTGACAGCTCAGTGAGAGGCAACGGTGCTTCCGGCCTCAGCTTCCAGAACGGCAAAGGCGGTTTCCTGGACGCCGTGACCGGTAGCCAGATGGTAGCCGGACAGGCAGATTACTACTACCCGAATGAACAGAGCACCCGCCTGATGTGGTATCATGACCACGCCTGGGGTATCACCAGAATCAACGCCTACGCCGGTATCGCCACCGGTTACCTCTGCCTCGATCTGACTGAAGAAGCACCATTTGCTCACAGCGCTGTGCTTAACATCGTTACGGGAAATCCAAATCCATTCAAAACACTTGATGGGAACGGACCAAAATTTGGCCAGATGCCGCAGCTGACCAACCTGATCCCGCTGGTATGGCAGGACAAGATTTTTGTCAACGCCAAGACCGCTGCAGTTGACCCGACCTGGAAAACAGCCGCACCGGGTCGCGTACAGGGCGATGGCAGTCTCTGGTATGCACACACCTATGATCCAAACCGCTGGAGAATTAAACGTGGTCGTGGTTACCTGACCCCGCCGGATCCGTCCATCATCGCCGAATTCTTTGGCGACACCATGCTCTGCAACGGAACTGTAGCTCCGGTTGTGCCGGTAACACCGACAAGCTTCCGCTTTCTTTTGCTCAACGCCTGTAACGCCCGCTTCCTGAACATCAACATGCTCAAAGTCAATCCAGGCTGTGAGGTAGTTACAGATCCGCTTACCGGCCTGCCGGCCAGCCAGTATAATTACGTAAGCGGTAAAGCTGACCCGACGCCTCCTGCTCCCGGTCTGCCGATGATCCAGATCGCCGCTGAAGGCGGCTATCTTCCGAAAGCGGTCGTGTTCCCGGCAACGGCACCTACCGCTGCAACCGGCAACATAGTCCCCTTTAATCCGGTCACCTTCTCGGGTAATCTGATTCTGGGTTGCGCAGAGCGTGCGGACCTCATCATCGACTTCTCAACCTGTGCTTTTGGTGATGAGTTCGTCTTCTACAATGATTCTGCCGGCCCATACCCGGGCGGCGATCCGCGCAATGATTACTACGCCGGCAACCCTAACACTCCGGCTGCAGTTCTCGGCTCAACCATCGACACCAGAAATATTCTACGTTTCAAAGTTGTTGACCCGGCTACAATAGCGAATCCGCCAATTTTTGCCTATCCGCAGGTGCCTGCAGCTTCTATTCAGCTGCCGCCTATGGATCCGCCACCAATCGCATCACTGCCACTTATTGCAGGAGACCCGCTGGTTGTGCCTGCCGGAACATTTGTCCGTGACCTGACTTTGAACGAAGACTTCGACCCCTATGGCCGTCTGCGTCAGCTGATCGGCACCACCAAAAAAGGTCTCATCGGTGGCGGTTTCGGAATGGAATACCTGGCACCTGCAACGGAAGTCATTGCTCAGGGGACCACCGAAGTGTGGCGTATTTTCAACACCACTGCTGATACGCATCCGATGCACTTCCATCTGCAGACCGGCCAGATCATTTCCCGTCAGCCGTTTGCACTCGTCAGCGGGATCTTCACTCCGACCGGTGTTGCCCGTGGCCCTGAACCTAATGAAATGGGGTGGAAAGAAACTGCAAAATGCAACCCGGGCGAAGTAATTTCAATTGTCTTCAAATGGGATCAGGTGCCGGTACCGTTCAGTGTACCGTACAGTGACCGCCCGATGGGTTCTGTCGGATCGATCATTGCCAACGGCAATGAGTTCGTATGGCACTGCCACATCCTTGAGCACGAAGAGCACGACATGATGCGTCCGCTGGTCATCACCGGCAAGAACCCGCAGCGTCCGAACATCCTGCCGACAAGCGGTCCAGTAGGGCAGATGTTTAGTGTAATTCTGGCAGCAACGGCTACCGGTTTCACGGTAACCGGGCCAGCAGTGGGTGCAGTAGACAATGTTAACAATACATTTGTGGCAAATGCAGCAGGTTCGTACGTTGTCACTGACAATACCGGTCTTTCATCATCAGTAACAGTAAAGTAGTGCACTAACAGGGGAGGGAAACCTCCCCGCCTCACCCTTTACTGGCAGCAGCCAGCAGCCCCGGTGCTACGGCACCGGGGTTTTTTTATACTTTTTTTGCCTATTGGCTTGACCAACGGGACAGATGAATCTATTATTCCTGTCTGAAATCGAGTTGTTATACGTCACGCACATTTACCATCAGGAGAATACGATGAAAAGTAGATCTACAAAGGCGAGTAGAGATGTGATCACGAACGTGAAAGAAAAGCTTACCTGGTCATATCTCGAGCGGGACACCGAAATGCCGGTTATTCGTGTTACGTCAGACATTACAAAACAAACCCATTTCATTCACATGCCGGATAAACTGCACAACAAGAGCAGTGACCTGGATTATCTGCACGAGTTGGGGCATGCGACATTATGCGAATCGGTTCACCCGATTTTTGCGACAAATGGCCAGTTTCCTGGCTGGGCAAACAAGAAACAGTTTCTGCCGCTGCTCCCTGCGCTGGGCGCCGCCTGCGACTGGTTTGTCTGTCACTGGCAGAATGAGTTGATGCCGAAAGAGATGCAGGCCCAGATAAACGAAAGCATGCCGATTGTGGAAGAGATCCTTGGCAAGGAAGAGTTGCCGCCGATTGAAATTATTCTTGATTCTGCGCTGATCATTGCCGAGGCGATTCTGTATTATAAAGAGCCGATAGACTGTGATGGACCGCTGAAAAATATTGTCGAAGCGTTTCTCTCCATACCTCCCGATCAACCGAGTGAAGAGAACTGTGTTCTCCTGATCAATAAACTTTTAGCCACGTATACCGATTTGGGCGCGCGGCTTGTTCCTGATGAGGAAATCTCTGTCTGGGAAGTATATCAACAGGGCGCTGCTGCATGAGCAGGCGCCTGCTCATCGTCAGCACACTTTTTCTGATGGTGTGCTCTTTTCTCGTCGGTACCTGGATCAGCCATCGTTCTGGTGGCCAGGGCACATCAGAGGGTCGTAAAGTTCTTCATTACGTTGATCCGATGCATCCTTCCTACACGTCGGACAAGCCCGGCATCGCCCCTGACTGCGGCATGCCGCTGGTACCGGTCTACGCTGACGGGTCTCAAGAGAGTGCGGGGAGTGACAACGGAGCCGCCATGCCGCCAGGGACCGTTCAATTGTCCCCTGACCAGCAGCAGCTTATCGGTGTGAAAATCGGACAGGTGGAGATGGCCGGCGGAAGCCAGAATCTGCGCCTGCAGGGACGAGTCGCACCCGATGAACTGCGCACCTATGTTATTAACGCAACCATTGACGGCTGGATTACCGGTATCGGCAACAACACCACCGGCAGCATAGTGCGCAAGAACGAGATTCTCGGTACCTTCTACAGCCCGGAGTTTCTTTCCGCCGAGCAGGCGTTGATCTATGCGCTCGGCTCCATGGACCGCTCGATGAACAGCGCCGACCCTACTCAGGCTCAGAAAGGCCAGGTTCAGCAGTTTAATGTCAACCTCATGCAGTATCGCGACTCACTGCGCAACCTGGGCATGGGGGACGTACAGATCGCGGATATTATCCGTACCCGCAAGTATAACGAAAATATCAATATCGCTTCGCCCGGGGCGGGACTGGTACTTTCACGCAATATCTCAGCGGGACAACGCTTTGAACGGGGAAGGGAATTGTACCGGATTACCGACATCTCCCGGGTCTGGGTATATGTTGATACCTACGGTTCTGAAGTTGATCATGTAAAACCGGGAACAAAAGTCCGGATAAGCATCCCTAACCGCGCCCAGGTCTTCAATGGCGTGGTTTCAAAAGTGCCGCCGACCTTTGACCCCGCTACCCGCACCCTGCGCATCAGGGTTGAGGTTGATAATCCCGGAAACATCCTGCGCCCTGACATGTTTGTCGACTGTGAACTTCCGGTCAAGCTCCCCTCCATGATCTCGGTTCCAACGGAAGCCCTGGTAGATTCGGGCCTCAAAAAAGTCGTCTTTATCGAGAAAAAAACCGGCGTCTTTGAACCACGCGAGATTGAAACCGGAGCTTCCTACGGCGGCCGGGTTGAGGTCACCTCCGGCTTGAAAGCGGGTGAGCGGATTGCCATTTCCGGCACCTTTCTGCTTGACTCGGAAAGCCGCATGAAAACCACTGCTGCCGGCATCACCAGCACGCCGCAGCTTGATCCGGTCTGCGGCATGTATGTGGATGAAGCGCGGGCACAGGCGGCAGGTCTGACCGCCGAATCCGGTGGAAAAACCTATTACTTCTGTTCCGCAGAAGACAAAAAGAGCTTTTTGAAGAATCCCGCTGTTAAAAAACCGATGACAATGCCGGCGATGCAGCAGGGTGCGAAAAAACCTGTGACTGACCACAAAAATCACACCATGCCCGGCATGACCATGCCGAACAGTGATGATGGAAAAGCAGGCAAGAAAATGCCTGCCATGGCAGCTCCCGCTACAGCGCCTGCAAAGATGACGCTGGATGCACAGGGAGCCTCCAAAGCCGCCATGCCGGCCATGTCTCCGATGCAGACGGGCGATGAACCTGCAGTCAGGAAAGCGCCAATGTCACCGCCTGCCGCCCCTTCCGCCGGTATGCCGGGAATGAAGCATGATTGAACGCGTAATTGACTTTTCCGGCAGGAACCGCTATCTGGTTTTGCTGCTGACCACCATCGCCGCCCTGTTCGGCTGGTGGTCTATGAAACATCTGGCGCTGGACGCCATCCCCGACCTCTCCGACACCCAGGTCATCATCTATTCACGCTGGGACCGCAGTCCCGATATTCTTGAAGATCAGGTAACCTATCCGATCGTATCCGCCATGCTCGGCGCCCCCAAGGTTAAAACCGTCCGCGGCTTCTCCGACTTCGGCTATTCCTTCGTCTATGTCATTTTTGAAGAGGGGACCGATATCTACTGGGCCCGTTCGCGAACGCTGGAATATCTCTCCGGAGTCCAGCAGCGACTTCCCCAGGGGGTACGAACGGAGCTGGGGCCGGATGCGACGGGGCTTGGCTGGATTTACCAGTACGCACTGGTTGATACGACCGGCACCCGCAGCCTGGCCGAAATACGTTCATATCAGGACTGGTACCTCCGCTACTACCTGAAGTCGATCCCCGGCGTCTCCGAAGTTGCGCCGATCGGCGGCTTTGCCAAGCAGTTCCAGGTAAACATCGATCCGAACCGTCTCCAGTCCTATGGGCTCTCGATCAGCAGGGTGGTTGAGGCGGTGCGGGGCGGCAACAGCGAAACCGGTGGACGTCTGGTGGAGTTCGGCGGCAGCGAGTATATGGTGCGCGGCCGCGGCTATGCCCGTTCGGTGGAGGATTTCGGCGCGATCGTCGTCTCGGTCAATGCAAACGGCGGTACGCCGATCCGGGTACGCGATCTGGGAACCGTCACGGTCGGCCCGGATATCCGTCGTGGAGTTGCCGACCTGAACGGTACGGGTGATGTCGTGTCCGGCATCATTGTCATGCGCCAGGGAAGCAATGCCCTGCAGGTTATCAACCAGGTCAAGTCCAAGATAAGGGAGATAGAACCGGGGTTGCCGCCGGGACTGAAGATAAAGAGTGTCTACGATCGCTCCGAGCTGATCCTGCGCGCCATAGACACCCTCAAATCAACACTGCTTGAAGTGATTGTCACCGTAGTGCTGGTCATTTTCGTTTTTCTCTGGCACCCCGCCAGCGCCCTGATACCGGCCATCACGATACCCTTTGCCGTACTCATATCATTTATTCCGCTGCAGTTGATGGGGATCAACGCCAACATCATGTCGCTCGGCGGCATTGCCATCGCCATCGGCGCGCTGGTAGACGCCGCGATTGTCGTCGTTGAGCAGACCCACAAAAAGCTGGAAATCTGGGAGTCCGGCGGCCGGGCAGGTGAACAGCGCTCCGTCATCCTGGCTGCAATCAAGGAAGTCGCCGGCCCGAGTTTTTTTGCTCTGCTGGTCATAGCGGTTGCATTCCTGCCGATCTTTGCCCTTGAAGCTCAGGAGGGGCGGCTCTTTAAGCCACTCGCCTACACAAAAACACTGGCAATGGTGGTGGCAGCATTTCTGACGTTAACCCTCGACCCGGCTCTGCGCATAATTCTGACGCAGACACGCCAGTTCAGCTTCCGTCCGCGCCGGCTCTGCAGCCTTGTAAACGGTTTTTTTTCGGCAAAGTTTCGCTCTGAACATGAACATCCGCTCAGCAGGGGCCTGATCCGCATCTACGAGCCGGTCGTCCAGTGGGTGCTTCGTCACGCCTGGCTCGTGATCGGCGGTGCAATCCTGACCGTACTGGCAACAGTACCGGTCGCGCTGCGCCTCGGCAGCGAATTCATGCCGCAACTGGATGAGGGGAGCCTGCTGTACATGCCCTCCACCATGCCCGGCATCTCCGTCGGCGAGGCCCAGAAACTGCTGCAGGTTACCGACCGGATCATAAAAAAATTCCCTGAAGTTGAACAGGTGCTCGGCAAAGCGGGACGGGCCGAGTCCTCCACGGACCCGGCCCCGCTTTCGATGCTGGAAACGGTCATTATCCTGAAACCACAGGAACAATGGCGCTCTGTCGACACCTGGTATTCCGGGTGGGCTCCCGGGTGGATGAAATCGGTGCTGCGGCGTATAACCTCCGATCATATTTCCCGTGAGGAACTGGTGCAGCAGCTTGATCAGGCGCTCAAGCTTCCGGGTGTATCCAACGCCTGGACCATGCCGATCAAGGGGCGCATCGACATGCTGACCACCGGCATTCGCACACCGCTGGGGCTCAAGGTGAGCGGGGCGAATCTGGTTGAGATAGAGCAGATCGGCCTGCAGGTGGAAGGATTGCTGCGTCCGCTCCGCGGTACCCGCAGTGTGTTTTCCGAGCGAACCGGCGGCGGCTACTTTCTGGATATAGCCTGGAACCGTGACGAACTGGCCCGCAACGGCCTCAGTGTTGATGAGGTTCAGGCGGTTGTGCAGAGCGCCATCGGTGGCGATAACGTAACGACCTCCATTCAGGGACGTGAGCGATACTCAGTCAACGTCCGTTACGAGCGCGATTTCCGCAGCGACCTCACCTCACTGCGCCGGGTGCTGATCCCGGTTAATAACGGCAGTCGCCAGATTCCGCTTGGTGAACTGGCCGAAGTCAGCGTAACCAGCGGTCCCTCGATGATCCGCAATGAGGATGGCCTGCTCACGGGATATGTGTATATTGACCTCGCCGACCGTGATCCACAGGGGTATATAGATGAAGCGGGGCCGCTGATCAGGAAAAAAATTGAACTGCCTCCCGGCTATGCAATCAGCTGGAGCGGGCAGTTCGAAGCGATGAAGCGTGTCAGGGAACGGCTTGAACAGGTTATTCCGATTACCCTGCTGCTGATCGTCGGTCTGCTCTACATGAATACTCGTTCGGCGGCCAAGACCACCATCATCATGCTGGCGGTCCCCTTTTCTGCGGTTGGTGCCTTTCTCTTTCTCTGGCTGCTCGGCTATCACCTGAGTGTCGGGGTCTGGGTCGGCTTGATTGCACTGCTCGGAGTGGATGCCGAAACCGGTGTCTTCATGCTGCTCTATCTTGACCTGGCCTACGAAGATGCGCGCAAGGCGGGTAAGCTCGGCAGCCTGCCCGCTCTGCGGGAGGCGATCGTTGAAGGTGCCGCCAAGCGAATCAGACCAAAGTTCATGACGACGGCCACCATGTTTCTCGGTCTGGTACCGATCATGTGGTCGACCGGCAGCGGTTCTGACGTCATGAAACATATTGCGGCGCCGATGATCGGCGGTATTTTCACTTCGTTTTTGCTGGAGCTGCTGGTTTATCCGGTTATCTATGAGCTGTGGCGCTGGCACCGCCATGTGAAGCCGACGCTTGAAAGGGGTGAAGAATGAAATATATAGCTGTATGTCTGCTGCTGCTGTTGTCCGTGGTTCCCGCCTCAGCCGCCCTCAGGGTCGGCTCACCGGCTCCAAAGATCGTGCTGAACAGTCTGAAGGGAGCACCGCTGTCAATCCCCGACAGCCTGCGCGGCAAGGTAGCAATAGTTCATTTCTGGCAGGCGGGCTGCAGCTCATGCAAGGAAGATATGCCGGCCATGGATGGGCTCTTCCGCGAATATCAACGCAAAGGACTTTCGGTTATTGCGGTTAATGTCGGACAACCACGACAGGTAGTACAGGAGGCGGTGGCAGGACTCGGCATCAGTTATCCGGTGCTTCTGGACATGGAACGTACAACAGCCGCACCATACGATATAGTCGGTGTGCCGCGCACGATCATCATTGACCGCACCGGCATCATCCGCTTCAAAATTATCGGATCGGCACCACGCTCGATGCTGAAAAAATATCTGCAGAGTTTGCTGTAACATGGGTTTGCGCCACTCGGATATGTTTGCCCTGTTGCTGATTCTGCTGCTGACTCTGGCAGGTACAGCGCTCATCCATGCGGAACGTTCGGACTCCGCTGCCGGCCCCGGCAGACAGCGGAATCGTCTGCTGGTATCACAATTACGACTGACCGACCTCTGCCTGACGACGGAGGCTCCCTATACACGTAACCCATCCCAGGCTGACCGTTATGCTCCTTTTCAGGACCATCCGGTTGCGCTGGAACATTTTCCGAGCGGGTCGCTGATAGCCCCCCCACCCCACTACTGATATGTCCATGCGTACCACCATTGAACGACATCGCTACCTCATCGACTTCGCACTTTCTTCGCTGTTCCGGCATCGGGGCAAAAATTTTGCATTAGTTCTCGTGTACACCCTGGTCATTTTTCTCCTTGGCTCGGTTCTTTTTTTCAGTCAGGCGATCAAGCACGAAGCCGCACTTTTGCTGAAGGATTCACCCGAAATCATAGTGCAGCGTATGCAGATGGGACGGAATGAGCAGGTACCGCTGGAGTACGCAGACAAGATAGCTGCAATCCGTGGTGTAATCAGCGTTGAGCCCCGGTTGTGGGGATATTATTTTGATGATGAACTGAAAGCTACCTATACACTTCTGGTGAGTGATGATGCTCAGCCGGGGAGTGTAACTATAGGCAGCGCCATCGCCCGACTTAAGAGTGCCTACCCGGGTGATACAGTGACGTTGCGACGTCATGACGGTGAGCTGGAAGGCTTGCAGGTGAAGGCTCTGGTTTCAGACGAATCACAGTTGCTTTCAGCAGATCTGGTCTTACTGGCAGCTGCAGATTACCGGAATCTGTCCGGTATCCGGGAGGGGTACGCCACCGACCTCGCAGTTCGGGTGCGTAATCCAAAAGAACTGGCCGTCATCACAACAAAAATCCGTGCCGCGCTGCCGGATACCCGCCCTATTACCCGCTTTGAGATTCTACGGACATACGATGCTCTTTTTGACTGGCGCAGCGGTATCGTGCTGCTGGTACTGGTTTCCTCAATGCTGGCATTCATCATATTTGCCTGGGACAAGGCCAGCGGCCTCTCGGCAGAGGAACGGAAGGAAATTGGCATTCTCAGGTCGGTCGGCTGGGAAACAAGCGATATTATCGTCCTTAAATTCTGGGAGGGGTCGGCTGTCTCGCTGCTTTCATTTTTATCAGGGTGTCTGCTGGCCTATGGGCACATTTTCCTGCAGGACGCGTCGATACTACGCGCGGTGCTGAAAGGGTGGTCTACCGTCTATCCTGATTTTCATCTCGTACCGCACATCAATTTCAATCAACTGACTATCCTGTTCTGCCTGACAGTGCTGCCGTACACGTTTGTAACCATCATCCCGGCCTGGCGTGCAGCGACAGTCGACCCGGACGCGGTTATGCGTTAGGAACCTTGATGATTCAGACTATTAACATACGTAAAGTGTACAATCAGGGGCGCGCCAACGAGTTCTGTGCCGTTGACTGTGTTGACCTGACCGTCAACCTGGGGGGGATCTATGTGTTGAAGGGACCGAGCGGCTCCGGAAAGACCTCGCTCCTTTCGATACTCGGATGTATGGCACGGCCGAGTTCCGGCCGGATCTATCTCTCCGGGCGGGAGATCACCAGCCTGCCAGAACGCTTTTTAACCGATATACGGCGGCGGACTTTCGGCTTCATCTTTCAGAATCTCAACCTGATCAAGGGTATTTCCGTTTTAGAGAATGTAATGCTGCCTGCATACCCATTCGGTGAACGGCGCCAGACACTCATGGGGCGGGCACAGGATCTGCTGGAACGATTTGAGCTCGGGACAAAGGCACTGTCACGGATCGAGTGGCTGTCAGGCGGTGAAGCACAGCGCGTCGCCATTGCCCGGGCCCTGATCAACAACCCCCGGATTTTGATTGCCGATGAACCTACGGCGCATCTGGACACCGCACTGTCTGAGGAATTTATGGCCATTATGACCCGTCTTAATCAGGGGGGCACCTCCGTCATCATCGCCAGCCATGACCCGATTGTGTACGATTCAACGACCATAACCGGCCTCATCGAACTGCGGGACGGCAGAATTGTACAGCCGGCAGCATAACGATGATCGTCTCCCCCAGCATATTGGCTCTAATCCTGAGTTCACTGATTGCAAGCCTGATGATTACGGCGGCAGCGGGGTACGGGCTGCAGATAATCCGTCGATGGGATGTTGCCAGCGGAAGTGAACTGCAGTTGACCCTTGAGCGCAAAACGTATCTGATTTCGTGCATGGTTGGTACCGTACTGGCTGCACAACTGCTCACCCTCTTCCTGTTTATCACAACGGCGGACAAAATCAGCCCACTGCTGGTGGGTGCCATGTGTGCCGCCGGTTCACTGAAGGCAAACAGCTTCGGCTATCCAGCGCTGTGTGCCAAGATAGCCGTTTTCGTCCTTGGAGCCATCTGGCTGATTATCAATCATGCTGATAATCTGGGGTACGATTACCCGCTTGTCAAACCTAAATATCTGTTACTGCTGGTCATAGCTCCTCTAAGCATACTGGAATCCGCACTGCAGATCCTCTATTTCAGTGGGCTCAAGCCCGACATCATAACCTCGTGTTGCGGCAGTCAGTTCAGTGATTCCGCACAATCCAGCTTAAGCAGCCTGATATCGCTGCCGTCTCAACCTCTGCTCATCGCCTTTTTCACGGGAGGGGTGCTGGCACTGGCAAGCGGTCTGCTCTTTTTCAGCACAGGACGAGGAGCCCTTCTTTTCAGCGGCATAAGTGTTTTAAATTTCCCGCTGACTATCACTGTTACCATTTCAGCGCTGTCGCCCTATATTTACGAACTTCCCACGCACCACTGCCCGTTTTGTATTCTGCAACCGGAGTATCACGCAATCGGCTACCTGATCTATCTGCTGACCCTTCTGGCACTGGTGGCCGGAATGGGAGCCGGTGGTTTAAGCCGCTGGAGTAACAGAGAGAGCCTTCGGGAAAAACTGCCGCCTTTTCAGCATTTTCTTGCAGCGGCAGCGCTGACTGCAACAACACTGCTGATGCTGACTGTACTCTGGCTCATCCTTCGTTCAAACCTGGTGGCTGCCTGAATCATGCAGAATTTCAGAACCGGTAACAAGCGTACCTGTAATTATCATGCCATCTACCGGAATACTGTAAACATAACGAGATAAACAACCGCTTGATTTTTTAAAGGCGGCTTGCTATATTTTAGCAGTCTCTTGACGAGAGTGCTAAAACTTTTAAAAGGTGAGCCAACATGGTAGCTCAATTACCTGTAGTAACCGACAGTCTGCGGCTTTATATGAACGAGATTCGCAAGTTTCCACTTTTGAGTGAAGAAGAGGAACACCGGTATGCCGTTTCGTTATTTCAGAACAAGGATTTGGCTGCCGCCCAGAACCTGATTACATCAAACCTGCGGTTTGTAGTGAAGATCGCCTATGAATTTCGTCATTACGGGTTGAAAATGCTCGACATTATCCAGGAGGGCAACATCGGCCTGATGATGGCTGTCAAAAAATTTAATCCTTATAAAGGTGTACGGCTTATTTCGTATGCGGTTTGGTGGATAAAGGCATACATTCAGAACCACATCATTTCGTCCTGGAGCCTTCTGAAAATTGGCACGACGCAAGCTCAGCGCAAGCTGTTTTTCAAGCTGCGTCAGGCAAAAAGCTCACTTGATGAAACCGGCAGTAACTTCGATGACACCCTTAACGCAGCAGAGTCGTTGCACGTCTCAGAGAAAGACTTTTCCGAGATGGAGCAACGCATGCGCGGTGATTATTCACTCAATGCGGAGATACCGGGCGGTGACGGTATGACCGCACTGGAATCTCTCGCCGATGAGAGACTCAATCAGGAAGAGCTCCTTGTAGATTGCCAGGAGAATCAGAACCTGCAGCAGAAAGTTGCAGAAGTGGTCGGCCTGTTGAATGAGAAGGAACGTTACATCATCGAAAAACGCATTACAGCGGATGAGCCGATGACGTTGCAGGAAATAGCAAGCCACTTTTCAATATCACGAGAGCGGGTACGGCAGATTGAAGAGGGTGCTTTGAGAAAGACGAAACAAGCCCTCATCCCCCTATTGGCAGCCTGACGAAACGTTGGCGATGAGTGTCTGAATAGCGTAGGTGTGCATGACTGTACCGGCACACCTATTTATTTTAAAATTAATGCTTGACTTCCGAGAGTATTTTCTTTAAATACACAAGTTCTGTTTTCTGTCGCAGATAATGTCAGCCCCGTTAGCTCATACTGGTAGAGCAGCTGACTTGTAATCAGCAGGTGATCCGTTCGATTCGGATACGGGGCTCCACTTAAAGCGAAATGCATCACTGATACAAATCATCCCTGGAGGGATTCCCGAGCGGCCAAAGGGAACAGACTGTAAATCTGTCGTCAGCGACTTCGGAGGTTCGAATCCTCCTCCCTCCACCACATACTCATCGAAAAACGGTGTATCACTATTAACCCAGGAGACTCCGAGTCGTCAGTACTGGTACTTAGTGCCCACGCGTTTTTCAAAAGTCTTCGTCTGGTAGTGCGGGAATAGCTCAGTTGGCTAGAGCGTCAGCCTTCCAAGCTGAGGGTCGCGGGTTCGAGTCCCGTTTCCCGCTCCAGTAAAACGTGCCCACATAGCTCAGGAGGTAGAGCACTTCCTTGGTAAGGAAGAGGTCTCCGGTTCGAGTCCGGATGTGGGCTCCACTTACAAAACCAGTATTGAACATCACGGCAGCATACTTCAGCAACAGATCGGGAGGGCCTTTCTCATGGCAAAAGCAAAGTTTCTACGTAATAAAACTCATGTAAACATCGGCACAATCGGTCACGTTGACCACGGCAAAACAACTTTGACCGCTGCCATTACCAAGGTTCTGGCCGG
>JAQTXD010000001.1 GCA_028688955.1 Desulfuromonadaceae bacterium | reverse complement strand
GTCCCGGAAGTGCACAAGGGTTCTCATTACTTCAAGACGGAGTCGGTGCTCATTGGTTCGCAGGAGAGGTCTGATGTTCGGAACAACAGCAGGATCATTAATGGCGGTAAGAATTATCAATAAATTTCGCTGGAAGTACCATCGCTTATCAGTAATGCGGGCGATGACAGGCTCTTTCGCCAGTGAGTCCATTTCAATGAGGCAATCCATGTAAAATCGCCGCAATGACATGTTTTTTTCTTCCGCAAGTCGATCAAGAATTGCCTCGACAAACGGACTACCCACCATAGTAATCAGCGAGCGGATATCGCCATAGCGCGGTTTTCCCCAAACAGTGAGTCCATCCAGTATCTCCTCCAGAAAAACACGTTGGCTGTATTTTTTACGGAGCAGGTCCTGGATCTCAAGTGGGAATGTATCATCTGTCAGGTGGTGCATCATCATGAGCAATTGGCCATAGTCACCAGTTTGCAGATACAGTCCAAACATATCGCTCAGGTTTTGAAGCAGCAGATCGCGCTCTTCAGGAGTTTCAACTCCGTCGCGTATCAGGTTCATCAGTATCTGTCCGATGCTACTTTCAATAGAGCTGCTTTCTGTCGTATGCAGTAAGTCGGTAACCTCTTCCATATTGAAACGTGAAATCTCGTCAGAAGCGATAATCATTGATAGTTTTTTCTGGTAATCATCGGGTACAAACTCTTCGGAGGGGTGTTCCCGGAAGAGAGTCTTCATTTTTGTGGAGAGGTCATCACCACCCAAATCACTTTCATTATCGATGCGTGACTGGGTAACATTTCGACCGAGTCGCTGTAATAGGTCAAAAACGGCAGGAGAAACATTGAGAAGGTTGCGATTGATATCTTCTAGTGTTTCAAGAATGGTGATGCTTGAAAGATTATTGATAATTTGTTCTGCGGCGTTTTGTCGCCCATGACTTTTAGACCTGAATGAGCTGTCCAGGAATTGCCTGCGTAGCTCCGGGGTAAGATTATTGATAAATGCGGCCAGTTTTTGATACGGTTTACCGGAAAGTGTCCCTAGGGAAGAATCCAGAGCCGTAGGCGCAAGAAGATCAGAAATTGCTCTGCGTACTTCATCAGTAGATATGGCGCCATCGGCAAATTGCTGATTCAGAACCTCAGCGAGAATTTCCGGGTCAAAACGTACGTCTTCGTCATTCCCGTATGGAAGTTCTCCGAGAGTCAGCTCTCGTGCGAATTTGTCCCACACCCCTTCTCCTGAAGCTGAATCGAGGTCGGTAGTAACCGAGTCCTCATCTGAAGTCTGAAAAATATCATATCTGATCGGACGAATTAACAATGAGGAGATACCGGCTTTCGACCATAACTGCTCAATGCCACCATACTGATTGATTTGCTCGCGTTTAAGTCCAAGTATAGAAATAAAGTTTGTGAGTTCACCGATTGTCAGGCCACGCTGGAATACCAGTGCACCGATTCCGCGTTCAAAAAGGACCCTTGAAAAATCCCGATACACCAGATTTGTTTTTTCAAGTGTTACACCGGAGACCATCAGGGCATCACTTGTGACGCCAAGAATAAACTCCTCATGAATATCCAGTAGATTTTCGTAGATACGAAGTACTTTGAGTAACGAAGAAGCAACAGACGGATGCCCCTTTGGGTAGGCAAGACTGTTGCGGCGGGCAATATTCAGCTCGATAATCAGGGATGAAAGAGTTTTTGGATCAACTCCGTCAGCCGGTATGTCATTTGATTGAGTAATCACGGGGTCTTATACTATCATTTACTGAAAATATGGCTACAAAAAACAGAGTACGGTGACACACCTCGTTATGTCGCTTGTGGTGCGGTAATGCTCATATCACATCGAAGCGGTTCGTGCGGTCTAAGAACTTGACCAATCATACTATTTACGTTAGCTTCCATCAAAATTGATTTAAGGATCTGGCTGTATGCGTGTCATCTCCGGAATATGTCGCGGCAAGAAGCTCTTTTCCCCACCGGATTTGTCAACCAGACCGACCTCGGACCGGGTTAAAGAAGCGCTTTTTAATATTCTGTGCAGTCGTATTGATTTTTCTGATATCCGAGTGCTTGATGTTTGTGCAGGTAGCGGGGCTCTCGGGATTGAAGCGTTAAGCCGCGGGGCCCGATACTGTTGTTTTATAGAATGTAACCAATCGGTTATGGCGATACTTCTTAAGAATATCAAGGTTACCAATTTTCAGGATCGTTCTGAAACATTACTGACTGATGCAGTACGTGCGTTGCAGGGGAGTCCCAGGTCAGGTACTCACTATGACCTTGTTTTCCTTGACCCTCCGTATGCATCTGAAATGTACCCGCATCTACTTGAGGCGCTCAATGCCCCTGGTATTCTTGCACCGCATTCCATCGTCGTTGCTGAGTGTTCTGTGCGTAATCCGCTCCAGGATTCGTATGGAAATCTCATGCGTTATGATCGTCGCGTCTATGGTGAAACTGCTCTTGAATTTTTTATACTGGAGGGGTAATGAAGAAAATTGCTGTATATCCGGGGTCCTTTGACCCGATTACCTATGGTCACATTGATATAATCAAGCGTGGATTGACTATTTTCGATGAAATCATCGTCGCTGTTGCCACAAATTCTCAAAAAAATGCACTTTTTACAACTGATGAGCGGGTGGAACTGATTCAGGATGTCGTAAAGAGTGATGGTCGGGTCACAGTTGACACTTTTAGCGGTCTTCTGATAGATTACGTATCCTCGCGCGGTGCCCATGTCATTATCCGTGGACTTCGGGCCATATCTGATTTTGAGTATGAATTTCAGATAGCCCAGATGAACAGTAGTATAGGTCGGGAGATTGAAACTCTTTTTATGATGACTTCGTTACAGTACGGCTATCTTTCCTCTTCAATCGTCAAGGAGGTTTGCTCACTTAACGGCTCAATCGACAAGTTTGTCCCGCCGGAAGTAAAAACTGCATTACGGCTCAAATATGCCTTACTATGAAAGCAATACATATTTTCCTTGAAAATATGCACTCAATCGAGACTGAGGAGGAACAGAGATGAAACTTGCAGACCGCGTGAATAAGATTCAGCCATCACCAACTCTGGCAATTGATGCCAAAGCCAAAGCTTTAAAAGCACAAGGTGTTGATGTTATCGGTTTTGGTGCTGGTGAACCGGATTTTGATACACCTGCCAACATCCGTGAAGCTGGCAAGAAGGCAATTGATGCCGGTTTTACCCGTTACATGCCGGTTGGTGGTGCAGATGACTTGAAGGATGCAATCATTGCGAAAATGAAGCGGGACCACAACCTTGAATACACTCGTGATGAAATATCTGTTGCCTGTGGAGCCAAGCATACGCTTTACAACATATCCCAGGCGCTCGTTCAGGAAGGTGATGAAGTTATAATTCCCGCACCATACTGGGTTTCATATCCTGATCAGGTTGTACTGGCCGGTGGTACTCCCGTATTTATTGAAACCGGAGAGGAAACCGCGTTTAAAATTACTCCTGCACAACTTGAAAATGCTATCACAGCCAATACTAAGGCCCTCATCCTTAATTCTCCGTGTAATCCGACCGGAACCAGCTACTCCGAAGCTGAGCTCAAGGCACTCGGGGAGGTTTGTTTAAAGCACAATTTTCTGATAATCTCAGACGATATCTATGAACGTCTTATTTATGACGGCATGAAATTTGCCAATATAGTTCAAGTTGTTCCAGAACTTAAATCCCGTACCGTGGTAGTCAATGGAGTTTCCAAAACCTATGCAATGACCGGCTGGCGCATCGGCTATGCCTGTGGTCCGAAAGAGCTGATGGCGGCAATGACAAAGATGCAGTCTCAGTCAACTTCAAATGCAACTTCTATCGCCCAGAAAGCCTCGGTTGAGGCGCTTAACGGGTCGCAGGATGCGGTTGCAGCAATGTGCGTTGAATTTGAAAAGCGCCGCAGTTACATTGTCGAACGTCTGAATGCCATGCCGGGCGTCAGCTGTTTTAGATCAACCGGTGCGTTCTATGTATTCCCGAATTTTTCCTGTGCGTACGGCAAAACCACACCAGCTGGAACTGTCATCAACAACTCAACTGATTTTGCTGCCTATCTCCTGGAAGAGGCGAAGGTTGCACTTGTTCCGGGTGTGGCGTTTGGAGCTGATAAATATGCTCGACTATCCTATGCGATCAGCATGGAAAGTATCACCAAAGGGATGGATCGCATTGAAGAGGCGATTAAAAATCTGAAATAGGATTGTAACCGGATGGGGTGCCTCACGGCGCCCCATTTTTTATGCAGGAGGTGCATATATGATTACTCAGGAAATGATAATTGCCGATATCATTGAACAGCACCCGGAAACGTTACCTGTTTTCAAAAAATACAACCTTGATTGCTACGAGTGTCAGATTGCCGATCTTGAAACATTGGGACACGGCGCCGGTGTTCACAAAGTTGCCATCGACCAATTATTGACCTCCCTGAATAACGCCCTCAAACAATAATCACCCTGAGTACGATCCGGAGCCATGATTCATGAGTGATATGGAGCTCTATTCACACTATTTTCCAGTAGGAAAAAAAGTCGGAGTAGGTATACCACTTCCTAATGCCGACGTTTTTAAAGACTGGGCAATCATTCATGGCATTAATGAAGATCTTATTTCACTGCAGCTCTCCCGTGATATTCTACCGGTAAATGTACTGCTGCATTTTGGGCAGATTCTTGAGTTACGCGGTGAAACGGAGAATAGCGGCTACTGCTGCAGGGCGATAGTTGTCTCTGAGGGTGATGCACGGGAATTATTACTGAGATTGATTGGTGAGGTCGTATCAGATGAATTGCGTGAATTTTATCGAATCGATGCTTTTCTGCCGATCAAGTATTTTGTGAGCCATGAGCAGAATATTGATATTCTTCATAAACAATGGCAGGAACGTCGGGATCTTCGCAGGCAACGTGAACTGGAGCAAAAGGATCAACGCTGGACAACCAGTGTGCTGCCTGAGGATGCTGAATTGCCCCATGAACCACATCAAGAAGCTGCTGAGGTAGGTGCGATTGATCGTTTGACATGGGACTCGAGCGAGTGTTTGGAGGCCGTGGATAACTCCTGGGATACGATAATTCCTCTTGCAGCCAATATCAGCGGCAGCGGGTTGCGAATAATCATGCATCATGGTTTCGAGATTGGAGAATATGTACTGCTCGAGATTTTTGTGCCGACGCCACAACGGGTGATTGACGTTATCGGGCGGGTTGTCTTTGCAAATCGTAACCATGCAGTGGTTGGAGGTGATGGCGAGTACTTTAATACCGGAGTGCAGTTTGTGCATATTGAAGAACGTGATCAAGATGCGATTGTGACCTATATATCGAACATACAACTTAAGAGAATACGGCAGTTGCGAGAGAGGTACCTCTTCCGGGGAGCATTTGACAGTAGCTCCCAGTTAGACAGATCCTCCATCTCAGGAATTAAAAAAAGTACCTTGGTTGTATTAATTATTATATTTTTGGCGGTACTCGGGTTGGTGGTTAATTATTTTTGGTACTACGCTCAAGAACATCCAAAAGGAGAGATTCAACAAATCTTTGAGAATGGTGTGAAACAATACAGGGGACAAACGAAACAGAATTAAATTTAACGGGGCATAAGCTTGCATATAGCATTAAACCCCCCCCTCTTTTGTGAGGGGGGTTTTTATTATTTCTGATTGATTGCTGTCAGTTTCCATGCGTTGTTTCCGACGGGGCGAGTAAATGTCCAATATTCCTCAAACTTGACCGGATCACTCTTGCTACCGGATAGAACGGAACCGCTTTCATCTGTCGTATAGTCGAGAAGATTTGCATAAATCAGCGTATTGATATAATCCTGCCCGGATTCCTGCCACGCTTCAACAATTTCAACCTTCCGCACGGCGATATTTTCTAACCGGTTGATCTGCTTGTCCCTGATCAGCTTATCAATGTCTGACTGGAATATACGGCGCATTTCATCGGTCAGAATAGCGGTAATCGGTGTAAGGTCACGATTCATCCATGCACCCTGGATTTTAAAGAAGTTGTCCATAACCAGGTCGTTATAGCGATTTTCATCAAATGACGGGTCGAACTGCCTGATATGAGTCAGGCCAGTATCAACATCATCAATCTCCGGTAGTGCGCTTTGATAGGTTTGAGCTATCGGAGTTGCATATCCCCCCCGGTATGGTTCGGGCTCGAAGGTATTCATTGAACTTTGCTCTCTGTTTTTCTTGACATAACGATAGATGAGGTAACCGATACCGGCGAGCAATAGAATTTCGAACAGACCGATTCCTCCGCCACCCATTCCTCCGCCCATACCGCCGAAACCGAGTCCCCTGAACAACATTCCGCCAAGCATACCACCTGCTATGCCGCCGGCCATACTTCTCAAAAAGCCCCCGGATGCCGGTTGTTGCTGGTATGTTGGAGCAGCCTGTTGAGGACGGACAGGAGCGGATTGCGGACTGGCCGGGCGTGAATAACTGCGTGACCCGCTACTTCCCATAGAACGGCTTCCACCGCCTGCTCTTGCGTAGGCGTCATATTCCAGAAGAGTGGCGGATAGAAAAAGTGTGGCAGCAAGTAATACAAAATACTTAAGTGCGTGTTTCTTCATCTAATATAACTCCTTATGTAATTAAAAAAAGTTCCAATTGAACAGCTTCAAGCTACCAAGGTAATGGCAGCATATGCAAAAATCAAGGTGTGCCAGATAAATAACCGGATTTTACGTGCCTGGTGAGTAACAGTAACAGTCAATCCGGCTCACTTTATTATAAGCATTCGGTTCCGTTTAAATACGAGCTCATTTGGCCAGTTTTGACCTGATAGCTTCGACTGCATAATAAGCGTCATTGATTGCTGTGTATATGAGGTTGGGATGCCTTTCCTCGGCAATTGATCCCTCGCTGATCTTCATGTAGGAGGGTGAAATTGCTCCGCCGATAACGTATACCCCCTTACGCGTGGATTCGAACTCTGAAGTGAGCAGTATCAGGCGCTCACCCTCTTTGGCAATCTTGCAGACACCTGCAGTGCAGGCAATACTCTGGATATTCAGCTTATCAAAAATCGGTATCGGACCTGATGAGCCTATGCAGGCAATGACATTCTGCATGGGAAAGCTCAGGGCGTGGTAGAGATCGATGCCATCAGTCTGTTTGAATTCGTTGATACGGATGACAAGTCGGTCGACACCCTCATCATCTACTTCACCGATACGAGGCATCGCACCAGGCAATAATCTAATATTTCCACCAAGTAGAATCTCTTCTCCGAGTCGTTGAGCGGTCTCTTTATTGACATCGAACGTCTCTGCCATATGCGCCCAGTAGACCGGATGAGTGTCTCCAGCTTCACGCTTTGCTTTGAGAATATTGATGATTACGTCAGCGGCAGTATTGCCGCCACCAATAATCAATGTTTTTATGCCGACATATTTCCCAGGATCATCAACATTTTTGGCGACCATTTTAGCATCACCGTACACGGAGAGTTCTCGGGGGATGTTACTGCCAAAGGAAAGCACGACTTTCTTGCCTTTGAAATTTCCTTTTGATGTGATAACCGTCAGACCGTCCCGCTCGTCCTTAATGTCCTCAAAATCTACTTCAGTTTGCACGAGAAGACTTTCATGCTGCACAAAATGCTGCACGTACTGCAGATAACTTTCCACTGTTACCGGTTTGTCCGGTGGGCGCAACTCATCTACCATGAAGGGATCCGGTGCATCTTTCGGTTTTGATGCATACACCAGTTTTCCTTCCGGATAGGAATTTGCAATCCCCTGAAAAATAGCTTTTCCAGATTCAAGAACAAGATAGGACAAGCCATGTTTGTGGCACAGATAGGCGGTAGAAAGTCCTGCCGGACCGCCGCCGATAATCAGTACATCGTACGTTGAATTTCTCATAAGATCACCCTTGTACTCTGTGAAAAGAATGCCTGCGATAGTTTTATAACATTATTTTGCAGGAATATAAAGTCGTAAGGGGCTTGTCATCTGCGCTGAATACGCTATTATGTGAGGCATCACATTTACTAGGGGGGTGTCCTGTGGAAGAGAGAGATAAAAAAATTGCTGCTGCTGCATTGCTTATAGTTGCCGGAGGTGTTATCGGGGCAGGCTTGGCGTTACTGTTTGCACCTCAATCGGGGACAAGAACAAGAAATGACATTCTTCGTTACTCAAAGAAGGCCCGTAACAGAGCTGATGAAGTTGTAGAAGATCTGGCTGCCAATGTTTCGAATCTTGTTGAAGCAATTGGTGAGAAGACGGATGATCTTGTAGAAAAAGGTAAGGATGTTGCCGGTGGAGCGCGTAAAGACCTCATACGACTCATCGAAGAGGGTGCGTCAAAACTGGAAAAGTTTCGCACTATACTCCGAAGAATGTAGCAACCAATAAGTGCAGATCATCGTTATTACAGGAAAAGCCCCCGGTTAGGGGGCTTTTCCTGTAAAACATCCGGTGTTTTCACCTTGGCGGTTAATTTTAATTTGCGCCGGCATGTATGGCAATCAAAGCGACTGCAGCCCCAGCCCACCAGATCCATCGATAGTCTCCCAAATGTACTTCAGCAAAATTTCCCCAGTTGAACGAGCTCCGCGATTGTTGTTTCTGTTCCGGAGCACTTTTTGTTGCTGTACCATCGGTTGTTTCTGCAGCTGCGATCTGCACAGTTGCGGCGGGGAGTGACAAGTTGACCGACGGTGCCAGTGCGGTGGGCTTTTCAGATGCGGGCTCTGCGATTGCAGGTGGCACTGCAAGAGTCGACAGTCCCTGAGCGCCGACAGCAGCAGGAATAAACGAGAGGAGACAGAGAACAACGGTTAACGTACGCAACATGGTAACACCCCTTTTACGTGATTTTTTTGACAACCTAGCAGATCTGGGAAAAACCCCAAAGGTTTAAAATAAACAGGCAATGAATAAACAGTACGCCAGGTTGAATTTTCAGAGTGCGACTATGAGCGGGTTCAATCAGGTTAATCTGTCAGTATGCAGCTACTCCCTGCAACAGGGATAAGTCTGTTGAAATAATCAATTGTAGGAAAATGTTCTGAATCATGTGGTTCTATCTTTGAGCTATAGCGACTGATGTAGATAAGGTATTTGATTCCATAGGATTGCGCTGTTCTCAAATTTGTTTCACTATCCTCTCCCAACATGGTCCTTTCCGGGTCATACCGGATAAACTCCTGCAGTTTTTTCCAGAAACGTACATCCTCCTTTGGCAATCCAACCTGATGGGCAGAGATGATGCCGTCAAAATACGGCCCGATCCTGGTGTTCTTCATCTTTAAATCAAGTGTCTTTGAATGAGCATTGGTTACCAGCCAGACAATTTTGCCGGCATGCTTCAGGAAAAGAAGGAACTCAACGACATAGGGATGAACAGCGATCAGATGTTCAATTTCACGTTTGAGGGTTGGAATGTCGAGCTTCAAACGGTCTGACCAATAATCAAGGTCGGTCCAGTTGAGGGTGTTCTCCTGGCTTCGAAACAGGCTGTACAAATGTTCCTTGGCGTACTCCAGTGTCGTATGGTTCCGCTGACTCCAGCGCTTCGGGACATGTTCAAGCCAGAAATGATCATCAAAATGGCGATCAAGAATGGTCCCATCCATATCCAGAAGTACGGTGTCTATGTTGTTCCAATCGATTTTCATCTGCATGTGCCTTTCAATTCACTCCGGCAATTTTTGTCCGACAATACGTTCTGAATGTATCAAATGTCAAGGAGACCACAAACGTGAGCTCGACCGTAAAAGCCAATTCAATTGACATTAAAGATACTTGTCGCGTATAAAGACCGATCCACTATGTTCGATAAACTCCTTTACATAGAAACCTTTGGATGCCAGATGAACGTGAACGATTCCGAACGGATCGTTTCCATGCTGGCTGACCTTGGCTACGCCCCGACAAACGCACCAGCCTCTGCCGATATGATTCTGCTTAATACCTGCAGTGTACGGGGTGGAGCAGAGGAGAAAGTCTACAGACGGCTTGCAAATCTGCGGATCTACAAGCGGGACGGGAAAAAACAGATTATTGCGGTCGGTGGTTGTGTCGCTCAACAGGAAGGTGAGGAGCTTCTTCGCAAGCTTCCGTATCTGGACCTTGTAATAGGTACCCACAATCTGCACCTGCTGCCGGATATGGTACGGGGTGCCGAACGGGGAGAGCGCCGTTCCGAGACGACCTTTATTGATAATGATCAGCGCCTGGATCTGTTCCCGTCCATAAAGGGAGAATCCCGTCTTTCGCGCTTTGTTACAGTCATGCAGGGATGTGATAATTTTTGCTCGTACTGTATTGTTCCGTTTGTCCGCGGGCGGGAAATCAGCCGCAGATCTGCAGATATACTGAACGAGGTGAGACAGCTTGCGGATGAAGGCGTCAGGGAGGTTATTCTACTCGGTCAGAACGTCAACTCCTACGGACTTAAAGCTGAAAGCGAGCCATCGTTTGCAGAGCTGATTCGCCGGGTATCAGAAATAAACGGCATAGATCGTATCCGCTTTACTACCTCGCATCCCAAGGATATGTCGGATGAGTTAATCGCCTGTTTCGGAACTGTTCCGAAGCTGAGTGGCCAAATCCATCTCCCGGCACAATCCGGCAGCGACGCCATGCTGAAAGTGATGGGACGCGGCTACACCCGGAAATCATATCTGGATAAGGTGCATAAACTCAGGATTCTCCGCCCTGATATTGTTTTTACCGGTGATATCATTGTCGGATTCCCCGGCGAAAGTGATGATGATTTTGACCAGACCATCTCCCTTATGGAAGAGGTGCGCTATATAGATCTGTTTTCGTTTGTGTACTCGCCCCGTCCCGGCACCAGGGCGGCAGGGCTTCATGACGATCTGCCTCGTGCCGTGAAAATGGCCCGACTTGATCGTCTGATGGAACTGCAGCGTCGGCATACTCTTGAAATATGTCAGCCCTATATCGGCAGCAGCATGTCTGTCCTGGTTGAAGGTGAGGGGAAACTTCCCGGACAGATGTCAGGTAAAGGTGATATCGGTCGTATTGTCAACTTTGCCGGCGAAAATTCTCTGGTCGGCACGTTTGTCGACGTCAAAATTACAAAAGCCTATCCAAATTCGTTTCTGGGTGAACTATGAAATACGTACGAGGGTATCATGACCAGCATTGAACCGACCGCACCGGCAGCCAATAATTTTCTCCGCACCATAGTCGAGGAGGATCTGAAAAACGGCAGACACAGTGGCATTGTGACCCGGTTTCCTCCAGAGCCGAATGGATATCTCCATATCGGACACGCAAAATCGATCTGCATCAACTTTGGCCTGGCCCGTGACTTTGGTGGTCGCTGTCACCTCCGCTTTGATGACACCAACCCGGCGAAAGAAGAGCGTGAATACATCGATTCAATAAAAGAGAGCGTTCGCTGGCTTGGTTTTGACTGGGGCGAACATCTTCATTATGCCTCTGATAATTTTGAGCAATTATACCAGTGGGCTGTGTATCTTATTAAAGAGGGAAAAGCATACGTTGAGGATTTGAATGCCGATGAGATCAGGGCGTATCGCGGTACGTTGACAGAACCGGGCACCGAAAGCCCCTTTCGCACTCGTACTGTTGAGGAAAATCTGGATCTTTTCAACCGTATGCGTGCCGGAGAGTTTCCTGACGGAACCCATGTCCTGCGTGCCAAAATTGACATGGCCTCGCCAAATATCAGTCTCCGTGATCCGGTTCTGTACCGGATTCTCCACACGCCTCATCCCCATGTTGGCGACTCCTGGAAAATTTATCCAATGTACGATTTTGCCCATGGGCAGACCGACGCAATTGAAGGGATAACCCATTCGATATGCACCTTGGAGTTTGAATCCCACAAGCCGTTGTACGAATGGTTTCTGGATAATCTGCCGGTACCGGCACGGCCACGGCAGTACGAGTTCGCCCGTTTGAATCTGACCTATACGGTGATGAGCAAGCGGAAGTTGCAGGAGTTGGTGCAGCTGGGCATTGTCAGCGGCTGGGATGATCCACGTATGCCGACATTGGTGGGGATCAAGCGTCGCGGGTATACAGCGGGTGCGGTCCGGAACTTCTGTGAACAGATTGGCGTTGGCCGGAGTGATTCATGGATCGATATCTCTATTCTGGAAGAGTGTGTCCGTGCTGACCTGAATGAAACCGCGCCGCGGGCCATGGCGGTGCTGCGCCCGATTAAATTTGTCATAGATAATTATCCCGTCGATCAGTCAGAGGAGATGCTGGCCGCCAATCACCCGCAAAAGCCTGAGATGGGGAATCGGACGATTCATTTTACCCGCGAGATCTGGGTTGATGCTGATGATTTCATGGAGGTGCCGAGTAAAGGTTTCCATCGCCTGACGGTGGGAGGAGAGGTGAAACTCCGCTTCGGGTATATAATCAAGTGCACCTCCGTTGTCAGAGATGAACAGGGGGGTGTTCTGGAATTGCATGGGGAATATGACCCTGCATCCCGTGAAGGCATTCATACAGCAGACGGTCGTAAGGTAAAGGGCGTTATCCACTGGGTTTCCGTCCCCCATGCCGTACCTGCAGAGGTACGCTTGTTCGACCGCCTGTTCAATGTTCCGAACCCGGATAAGGGCGGTGTTGACTACAAAGAGTATCTCAATCCGACTTCCACCGAATCAATCCCGGTGCAGCTCGAGGCGAGTCTTTCCGGGGCGGATGTAGAAACCCGCTTTCAGTTTGAACGGATGGGTTATTTCCGTCAGGATCCGAAAGATTCACTCCCCGGGAAGCTTGTATTCAACCGGATAGTCACATTACGCGATGTCTGGGCAACCAGGAAGTAATACAAGAAAGAGTGGAATATACCTATATGAAAAATGAAAAGTTTACCTCTGGATTTGTCTCGATCATCGGTCGTCCGAATGTTGGCAAGTCGACGCTCCTTAACAGCATTATCGGTGAGAAGATTGTCATCACTTCTGACAAACCCCAGACTACCCGCAACCGGATTCAAGGGATTCACAACATTCCCGGTGGTCAGATCGTGTTCATAGATACCCCCGGCATTCACACGGGGCGCTCCCGGCTGAACAAAAGCATGGTGGACGTTGCCCGCTCTGCCATCAGCGGAGTTGATCTTCTCATGCTGGTTGTCGAAGCAACTACTGCTGCCGACCCCGAGTTTATTGCTGATGTCATTGGCAAAGTTACTATTCCGGTTGTGCTGGTGATAAACAAGATCGATCTGTTGTCAGACAAGAGCCAGGTGCTGAAAAAAATATCCGACTGGGCTGCGCTCCATCCGTTCAGGGAAATTGTACCGATATCCGCCGGACGCAATGACGGGGTGGAACACCTGGTCTCAGTCATCAGGGGCTATCTGCCGGAAGGCCCGGCCATGTTTCCTGATGATATCCTGACTGATATGCCTGAAAAGTTTATTGTTGCTGAGATGATTCGTGAAAAAGTGTTCCGCCTGACCCGCGATGAGGTCCCTTATTCGACTGCGGTTGTAGTGGAAAGCTTTATTGAACGGGAAAACGGCGTCATCGCCATATCTGCAGCCATTATGCTGGAACGGGACACCCAGAAGGGGATCATAATCGGCTCGAAGGGTGAAATGTTGAAAAAAATAGGCAGTCAGGCCCGTCAGGACATCGAACGGTTGCTTGCTACCAGAGTATATCTGGAGTTGTTTGTCAAAGTAGTTGAAAACTGGAGCGAACGACCCTCAAAATTGAGAGAACTGGGATACGAATGAAACCATTAGTAGCAATTGTCGGACGTCCCAATGTGGGTAAATCAACCCTTTTCAACCGCCTCCTCGGGCATCGTCGTGCTATTGTCGATGATACTCCCGGTGTTACCCGAGACCGTAACTATGCCAACATTACCCGTTTCGATAAGCCGTTCATCCTTATCGATACCGGCGGATTTGAGCCGGTAACCGAAAACCTGCTGCTTCAGCAGATGCGCGAACAATCAAAACTCGCCATTGATGAGGCTGATGTTATCATTTTCATGATGGATGCCAGAAGCGGATTGACGCCTGCGGATATTGAGGTTGCCGGAATGCTGCGGCGCGTCAAGAAACCTGTGTTTTACGTAGTCAATAAGGTTGATGGTGAAAAACTGGAAAACGATTCTGCCGAATTTTACTCCCTTGGCATTGGTGAACTGTATACCATTTCCGCTGAACACAATCGTGGCGTTATCGATCTTGTTGAAAATATTCTTGCTGTCTTTCCTCCCGCAGACTCTGTCGATGCGGAAGAAAATATTACCCGTATTGCTGTTGTTGGTAGACCCAATGTCGGTAAGTCATCGCTGGTCAACCGACTGCTCGGCTTTGACCGGGTTGTTGCCAATCCTACAGCCGGAACAACTCGTGATTCGGTTGACACCCCCTTTACCTGCAACAAGAAGCCGTATGTTCTGATTGATACTGCGGGGATTCGACGTAAAGGCAAAACGACCGAAAAACTAGAAAAGTACAGTGTCTGTGATGCTCTGCGCAGTATCGAGCGTGCTGACGTCGTGCTGATGGTTATCAATGCGGAAGAGGGCGTGACAGAGCAGGACGAACGCATCGCCGGGTATATCCATGAAGCCGGCAAGGGGTGCGTATTTGTCATCAACAAATGGGATCTGCTGGAAAAAGACAACACAACACTTGGTGTATATATTGCGAAAATCAGAGATGGTTTCAAATATCTGGCGTATGCACCGATCGTCTGTGTATCGGCTAAGACCGGCCAGCGTTCCGGTAAAATTATTGCTACCGTTGACGAGGTCATGGCACAGTTCTGTCGCCGTGTCACGACATCAGAACTGGTGCATGTATTTACCGACGCCATTGAATCCCACCATGCCCCGTTATCTCATGGCCGCAGGGTAAAGTTTTATTTCGCCACCCAGGTTGCAACACGTCCTCCCGCCTTTGTCATTTTCACCAATCAGCCTGATAATATTCATTATTCCTATGAACGTTATTTGATCAATAAATTCCGCGAAGCGTTCGGTTTTGACGGAGTTCCGTTGCGTCTGATGTTCCGGGGGAGGGACAAAACCGACGCATCCCGCAAACCGGGAGCAGATCATTCACCATCCTGATAAAGGCTTTACTTGAACCGCCTGTTGCGATATATTTCACCGGTTTTATCCCACTTTACGGTATCGAAAACTGCTTCGTATCTCAGCCAAAAGTATTTTGATTGAGTGCTGGTAGATGGACTGTGACACATGAGCCTGGCAGGTAAACTCGAAGAGCTTGGACTTGGCGAAATTTTACAAATTGTCAGTCTCAGTAGAAAAACCGGTGTCCTGTTCCTCAGCAGCGGAGGAATGGATGGCTCGGTTTTTTTTCGTCAGGGGCAGGTTGTCAGGGCATCTTCAAGTAGCTGCCATAAGAGTCTCGGTGAAGAGCTGATTCTGAGAGGTGTCATCGATCTGCCTGTCTTGCGTAAAGCTCTTGCGTACCAGCAGGAATACGGCTTCAGAGAACGACTTGGCGTTATTCTGGTTAAAAAGTATGTGGTTTCACAGAGTGCTGTTGATGAAGTTGTGCGCGAACAAATTGAAAATGTAGTATTTTCTTTGTTTGCCTGGACAGAAGGAACGTTCACATTTGAGGTTCGAAGCTCGGTGGAAGCAGTTGATGAAACAAAAATGGATCCACTGCAGTTTATGCTTGATCAGGGGCTTAATCCGCAATTTCTTGCCATGGAAGGAATGAGGTTGGCCGATGAAAAACGTCGTGCTGCCGAGATGGCAAGGAGCGGGGCGGATGTACCGGACCAATCAATGGATTTTGACTTCGATTTGGTGGAATCACCTCATTCAGCGGCATCTTCTCATCATGAAGTACCGCAACCGCTTGTCATTGTAGATGATGATGGGCCAACGCTACGGGCTATTGCTGACGGACTTGCGCAGAACGGATTTACCGTTCACGCCTTGACCCGTAGTGAGGATACACTGATCAAGGTGGATGCACTGTACAGGAGTGGAAATACCCCTGTCGTCCTTATAGATCTGATAATGCCAAAGATGGATGGGTCGGGCGTGTTGGGGGGTATCGAATTAATGGAACTCCTTCACAATAATTTTAAAGATATTCAGTTGATTGTCATGACTGATTACCACCATGAGGATGCTGAGAATAGAATTTGTGATCTCGGCTATTCATTTACAGTCAAACCTCGCAGGGTAGAAATCAACAATCCTGCTGTCATGGGGAGTTTTCTTACCCAGATAGTTAATGAAATTCGCTCTTCTACCGAGGCAGTTGCTGATCGGCCCCCTCAACAGTCCCAGTTCAACCTTGGGGATGAACTCCGCATTGAGATGGGTGATGATGATGATATGCCGAGCGCTGTTAAATCTCCTCAGCAGAACGGTGGATTTTCCCTGCTGCGCGGCATGCTTGAAGAGTTGAATAATCCTGACCTTCAGGGCGGTATCTTGCTGTTGATACTTCGCTTTGCCTCAGAATTCTTGAACAGAGCCATTGTATTTACGATACATGAGCAGGTTGTTTCCGGTTTCGGACAATTTGGTGTCCTAGACGGTACCGTCAGCGGAGATGATCGGGTGCGGTCAATACATTTTACCCAAGACTCCGGCTCCATGTTTGACGAATCGATTCGTAGCGGACAATCCCGGATCTTCTCTCCTCTCCCCACGCCGGTTGATATGCACATTTTTGAACAGTTGGGTGGCGGTACTCCTTCAGAAGTTTTTATCGGTCCCCTTGTCAGTAGATCCCGCGTCTTCGGTGTCCTGTATGGTGACAACCTCCCTGAAAAGAAACCCGTTGGTGATCTGGAATCATTGGCAATTTTTCTTTCCCAGGCGGGGATTTCCATGGAGAAGTCAGTGTTAGAACGTCAGCTCAATGAGAGGGGCATTTCGTGAGCACAAAAAATATTTTAATTGCTGATGATTCTGCTTCTATGCGTGCCATGTTGATGGCAACGGTGGAAGCGCTTGGTGACTATCATGTTATAGAAGCCTCCAGCGGTTTTGAAGCGCTGAGGCTCCTGCCACGGGATCACATTGATCTTATCCTTACCGATATTAATATGCCTGACATTAACGGACTGGAATTGATCCGCTATCTCCGGACTAATCCCAATTATCAGAACATTCCTGTTTTTATTATTTCAACGGAAAGCAGTGCCAGAGATATTGAAAAAGGGAAATTGCTCGGTGCCAATGAATACGTAATCAAACCGTTTTCTCCTGAATCTCTTCAGCTGTTGATTCACAAGTATTTGGGTGAGATGCCGTGACCGGTGTTTTTGCAAGAGGTGGGGAATCAGGCAAATGAGAGAACAGAACACTACACATACAAAAGCCATCCAGGACTTTCTTGCCGAGGCGGAGGAGATTGTTGAGCAGGTCGGCACTGAACTGGCGGATCTCTCCGATATGGCTGAGAGCGGTGAACTGAATCCCGATGTTCTGAACTCGATATTTCGCGGTGCTCATTCCCTCAAAGGGTTGGCGGGGATGTTCAATTTCAGCGGTATTGCTGAGTTGTCCCATAACCTGGAGAATCTGCTTGACTGGCTTCGGCTCGGGAAATTGAATCTTGGACGGGACATAATGTCAGTCCTCTTTGATGCTCATGAACTGCTCAGTACATTAATCAGGGTCCTTGCTACGGGCGGTGATGCCGCCATGACGCACGAAATTGCGGCATGTGTACTCAAAATCAACGCCTGTCTTGCGCCGCCCGAATCCAGAAACGGAGCGGTGCCTCAGGAAAAATTTGTGTTGCCAGAGCATATCCGGAGCGCCCTGACGGAATACGAAGAGCATCGTCTGAATGATAACCTTGCCAAAGGCAGGACCATCTTTAACGTCCATACCTCATTTGACTTGTCTACATTTGATACTGAGTTGTCGGCTGTTACCGACTTCTTGAAGGAGTGCGGAGAAGTCATCAGTACGCTGCCAAGTGTCGGAGAAAATCTTGACACCAATATCGATTTTGAAATTCTTTTCGGTTCCAAGGTGCCACTTGAAGAATTAATTGTCGCCATCAAGAGTGACAACATTTCTGTCTCACAACTCAGTCCCGGTACCTCAGGAGCAGAGCCGGTCGTTACTGCGCCTCCTGAACGCGACACCGCTTCCGCTGCGCTACCAACTCGTGAAGTCTCCTCCGGTTTCGTACAGGTACCGTCCAGTTCTCAGACGTCAAGTTCAGCTCCATTGTCTGATGATGCAGCACTCAGCGCAAAAAGTATGAGTCGCACCGTTCGTGTTGATATTGGCAAACTTGATGAATTGATGAATATAGTTGGAGAACTTGTCCTTGCCAACTCGACAATTGCCGGCGTTACTGCACGAATGCGTAATGAAGGGTATTCGCACATAGGTATTGAGCTTGCCAAAGCAGCAAAAGGGCTTGAACGCAAACTCGCCGACCTCCAGAAAGGGGTCATGGAAATCCGCATGATTCCTATCGGGCAGTTATATGAAAAGATGTCCCGGATCGTAAGAAAAATATCCCGGGAACAGGATAAACGGGTTGATCTTAAGTTTTTTGGTGCTGATACAGAACTGGATAAATTGATTGTCGAAGATATTTCTGATCCGATGATGCACATTATCCGCAACGCAATTGATCATGGGATTGAATCACGTGACGTACGCATTGCACACGGAAAAAATGAAAAAGGTACCATCCAGATTTCTTCCTATCAAAAAGGAAATCATGTTGTAATTGAAATAGAAGATGACGGTGGCGGAATTGACGTTGAGAAGGTAAAGAAAAAGGCACTGCAAAAAGGATTGGTTAATGATATTCAGGCTGTATCGGATCGTGAAGCGATAGATTTTATTTTTCTGCCGGGGTTTTCGACTAATGAAACCGTCAGTGATGTGTCAGGGCGGGGTGTTGGTATGGATGTTGTGAAAAACAACATCGCGGCGGTTTCCGGAATGGTTGATATTGAAACCCGGAGTGGGGAGGGGAGTCGATTTATAATTACTCTGCCGATTACTCTGGCGATCATCAAGGCTCTTATTATCCGCTGCAGCGGCAGAACATATGCACTCCCGATAACGTCAGTTCTTGAATCGTTGTTAATGAACAACACGAACATAATGACTGTGGAGCGAAAGGAGGTAGTGCAACTTCGTGAATCCACGTTGTCACTGCTGAGACTTGACGGCTATTTTGACATACGCCGCAGCGAAACCCCGCCAACGGAATTTTATGTCGTTGTCGTCGGTGTTGCTGAAAAGAGACTTGGACTTGTGGTTGATGATTTGATCGGTCAGCAGGATATTGTCATAAAACCTTTGGGTGACTCATTCAAGCAATTCCGTGGTGTTTCCGGAGCTGCAGACCTTGGCGACCAGCGTACCATCCTGGTGCTGGATGTTGGCGGAATTATTAATGAAACAATGCGCTCGGGGAGCTGATTTCCATGTATAAGCGCTATTTCGGGTTCACGGAAAAACCATTCAGCAAAACACCCGATCCACGCTTCCTCTTCTTAAGCAGAGGACATGAAGAAGCGCTTGCCAGGCTTGAATTTGTTGTTGAAGAACGAGAAATTGCCGTGTTAACCGGAGATATTGGCTGCGGAAAAACAACATTATCCCGGGCTCTTATGGATCGTCTCGGCCCGCAATACCGTTTTTGCTACATAATTAATCCACGCTTGAACGCCATAGAATTTCTGCGAACTATTGCACGTATTTTTGAAGTTGAGCAGCCGGCAGATGCCAAAGATACACTGGTTAACCAGATTCACAGCGCAGTCTACTCACTGAATCAACGCGATATCTGTCCGGTCCTGGTAATCGATGAAGCCCAGATGATTACCGATGCTGAAGTCTTTGACGAGATCAGGTTGTTAACAAATTTTCAACTTGATGACCGCAATTTGCTGAGTGTTGTCATTATGGGCCAGCCGGAGCTGCGGCAGGTCATGTCGTCAAGCCGGTTTGAACCGTTGAGGCAACGAATTTCTCTTCATTATCATCTGAAACCGTTGTCGCTGGATGAAATAATGGAATACCTCGATTTCAGGCTTGAAGCTGCGGGGGGGGCTCCCGGGCTGTTTACACCTGATGCGGTACAGCGCATTCATGAACTGAGCGGCGGTGTGCCGCGTAAAATCAATTCCATGGCAACTAATGCACTTCTTGTGGCATACGGGTGTGACGCGGCCCTGATTGATTCCGGTATAATAAACGAAATAAAAGATGAATTGATGATGTAGGCGGTACCGGTATGGACCTCGCAAAAATCAGAAAAAAATCTTTACTTGCCTTGAAAGAGTTTGGCGACGAACGTTTCACCGCTCAAATGCCTTCATCCGGGCTCGTACAGGATACTTCCGAACCCGTAGCGGTCGCGTTGAATCTTACTGAAACGGGGACCTCGCTACCTGAATCATTCGCTGCACCTGAGACCGTGGCACCAGTTGCACCGGTGTCCGTAGCAACTGTCTGGCAACCGGAGCCCGCTCTGGCGTCTTGCACGCCACTTGAATCAATTCTTGCCGCACGAACGGCAGCCGGCTGTGATATCGATTCAATGTGTTCAGATGTAAATGTAGAGGAAGCCATAGCTGAATCAGCTTTGGAATTCCTTTGTTTCCGTGTGTCTGACGAAATCTATGGCATAGATATCATGGACATAAAAGAAATCATTAAACCTCGTGAAGTAACTGAGGTTCCTCGTACCCCGGCCTTTGTTCTGGGGGTTCTCTCACTTCGAGGCACAATTATACCTGTTATTGACATGCGTTTCCGGCTTGGCCTGGCTCCCACTGTGTCCAGCGGAAAAGAGCGAATCGTTGTTATTAAATACGATGCTTCTTATAGCGGGTTGCTTGTTGATGAGGTAATTCAGGTTGTCAAAGTGCCCCAGAATACGGTTGAAGCCGCTCCTCCTGTGCTTGAAGGAATTGACCGTGATTTTGTGAGCGGCATTGGTCGATCCGACGGGCGCCTGATAATAATTTTAAACCTGAAAAATATTACTGACATAAATCTGTACTAACATGGAATTGGTGAAGAACATGGAAGGTACAACAACCCATATACAATTGGCCTGTTTTAACCTCGGGGATGCGTTATTTGCTATTGATATCATGAGGATACGTGAGATTGTTGTTCCGCAGGCGCTCTCGCCGCTCCCCTCTGTTTCTGAAGTTCTGGAGGGTGTCATTAATCTTCGGGGAGCAATTATTCCGGTACTGAATCTGCGCAGATTTTTCAAAATGCCGGTGGAAGTCAAAATCCCGGTCGGCAAATTGCTGATTGTGTCACTGGTAAATCAATTACTTGCTCTTGCAGTTGATGACGTCATGGAGGTTATCTCTGTGCCGGCAGCAGAGATACTTCCGCCGCTTAATACGGTGTCAGGCATCGGCATGGAATATATCGTCGGTGTCACACTGGTGCAGAATCGCGTCTGTATGATTTTGAATATTGATGCGCTTCTTACGCCGTCAGGAGGTGCCGTGTGACAGAGCTCAACAAAATATATGCAGCACTTCAATCAGGTGACGAAGAAGTTCGCAGGTCAGCTCTTCACCTGTTACAGGGAATTTCGGACCCTGATGCACAGGTGATATTGTTTTCTGCAATGGGTGACGAGAGTTGGCGGGTGCGGAAAGAGGCCGTCGAACTGTACGTTGCATCAAACCCGAGCCCGAATTCAATTGAGGAATTGTTACATCTTCTTCGCAATGGAGAAAATGCCGGTTTACGGAATTCAGCGGCTGAAGCGGCTATCCGACTTGGTTCTTCATCAAATTCTCCATTGATACAATTGGTGCAGGATACTGATGAGGATGTTCGTAAAAGCGTCATTGATATAATGGGTGCCATTGGTGACCCGGTCTTTATACCATGCCTTCTGCACGCGTTGAATGATCCTGATGTGAATGTTGCTTCTGCTGTAGCGGAACAACTTGGTGTCCTTGGTGATGCCAGCGTTGCCGAGCATCTTATTGCGGCAGTTTTGGAGAGAGATGATGTGTTGTTCCGTTTCAGCGCGCTGGGGGCTTTAGGGCACCTGTCACTCTCGGTTCCTGTACCGGAAGCGCTGCTGAAGCTGGCTGACCAGACTATTCTTAAAAAGGCGGTTTTTGACTGTGTGGGAGCTATTTCTGATGGGAGCTCCTTCGCATTTTTGTTAGACGGTTTCTCCTGCCATCATAAAAACTGTCGTACTGCGGCAGTCAAGGCTCTGTATAAAGTCTATGGCAGATCCTCGCTCTCTTTTCAGTCAGCTGTCCGTGAAGCGCTTGAATTACTCCGGGGAGATGACCGTATTACCCGTGTGCTGGAGCTGTTTGATCCCCGGGATGCGAATTTGACAGATGCTCTGATCTGGGTAGGTGGCATGACCCGGGACACCCATTTCATTCCGTTGCTTCTTGAGGCATATGCCAGCGAACATTCTGATAATAATGATGCTTTGTCAGCCCTGAAAAGTTTTGGTCCTGAAGCATTACAAGACATAATTCCTCGATACTCCCATCTTGATGAGAACGGTCGGAGCGGCCTCTGTATTCTTATCGCCGAGTGCGGTTATGACGGATTTACGGATCTCATTCGTGATGCATTGCATGATCCCTCTGCTCAGGTTCGAAAGGCAGCAGTGACGGCAGTCAGTACCCTTGGTCTGGTCATATGTATTCCTGACCTGCTCTCACTTCTTGAAGAGACCGACGCATGTCTGTTTTCAGCAGTAATTGCCAGTTTACAGACCCTTGTCCTGATTGACCGCGATGCCATAATGGCTGAAGTCGGCTTACTCTGTTCATCATCAGCTCCTCACCATCGCAGGGCTGCCGCGTATTTACTGTCTTCTCTTGGTGAAGGTGACCGGCTCATTTTATTGATGAAAGATGAAGACCCTCAGGTGCGAACAGCGGCGATTTCGGCACTGGGAACACGACATGATGATGTTTACGGATCGATGCTCCTGATGGCATTGACTGATGAATGTGCCGATGTTCGTATCGCCGCTGCCGAGTCCCTTGGAAATATTCAGGACCCGGCAACGGCTGAAACACTTGAACGTGCTCTGAATGATGAGGATGTGTGGGTACAGTCGGCTGTTTTAAAGGCTATCGCCAGAATTGAACCTGCCCGGGCAATTGAAATTATTAAAAAAACTCATGCCAGTTCAGAAGGTCTATTTTTGATTACAAGTCTGCAGATTCTCGAGAATACGGGTGGTGCTGAAGCGGAAGATATCATCCGCCATGCCCTGCAGCATGGTGACCGGGACATTTCACGGCAGGCTGAGAAGTCTCTTGCCCGCCGTATCGATATACAGTAATTCAGGTTACCCATGACGCTTTCTTTTACATACGTTCATATCATGTCCGACGATGAATTTCTCCTGCTGCGAGACTGTATCTATGCACATTGCGGGTTGTTTTTTGATTTAGACTCAAAGTATATTCTTGAAAAGCGTCTTTCACACCGTTTGGAAGACCTTAAAATGCCATCTTTTTATGACTACTATCACTATCTGAAGTATAACAGGAATAAAGATAAGGAACTAACCGATATAATGGATGTTTTGACTACGAATGAAACCTATTTTTTTCGTGAGTCATACCAATTGAAAGCATTTTCAGATGAGATAATTCCTGAGTTGATTAAAGTAAAGTCTGCCCGGGGAAACCGCACTTTGAGAATCTGGAGTGCAGGGTGTTCAACGGGAGAGGAACCGTACACTATTGCAATGTTGCTGAGCATCATACCTGAACTTTCGGACTGGAAAGTGGAAGTCATCGGCACTGATATCAGCCAGAAGGTGCTGCAGCAGGCCCGGCGCGCGGTATATGGCAAAGCGTCCTTTCGCGCAACGGAAGAAAGTGACTTGAAACGCTTTTTTCATCAGGAGGATGGTGGTTACAAAGTCAATGACTCGATCAGGGAACTGGTTACTATCAGTCATCTCAACCTTTTCGACACACATCGGTTGACCATGCTCGGTAAGGTTGACCTTATATTCTGTCGGAACGTGATTATCTACTTTGACCAGGCTGCCAAAAAACGGGTCATAGAGTCTTTTCACTCTTCTCTGTACGACGGCGGCTTTCTCCTGTTAGGTCATTCCGAATCACTCATGAATATCTCGACGTTATTCACCCTCCGCCATTTTAAAAACGACATGATCTATCAAAAACCTCAGCGGATTATTGCAGCAGGTTCACTGTGAAAAAGATCAGAATTGTAGTTGTTGATGATTCGGCGTACAGCCGCCGCAGTATCACCCGTATGCTGGAAGGGATTGATTCTGTCGAAGTGGTGGGGTATGCCGGTAATGGTGAGGAGGGCATTCAAAAGGTAATTACACTCAAGCCGGACCTGGTGACTCTTGATCTTGAAATGCCGAAAATGGATGGGTTTACACTGCTGCGTATCCTGACAACCCGTTTTTCACTGCCGGTGATTGTTATTAGCGCTCTTAGCGGTGCAGATAAGGTATTCAAGGCCCTGGAACTGGGAGCGCTTGATTTTGTCGCAAAACCTTCCGGAACCGCTTCAATAGATCTGCTCTCCATCAAAGCAGATCTTCAGAAAAAAGTATTACAGGTTTTTGCACTTAAACCAGGCATAAGTTCCCGTTTTAATTCAGACCCTTCAGTACTGGCGTCTCGTGGTGGCGGAGCGGTTCTGACAAAATCATGGAATGAAACACACTATACATTCGACCTCGTGGCAATTGGCACGTCTACCGGAGGACCGCCGGCTCTGCAGCATATTTTTTCAACTTTTGAACATAAGTATCCATTTGCCATTGTTGTGTCACAACACATGCCGGCCGGATTTACCAAGGCATTTGCAGAACGGCTCAACCGCATGTCGCCCTTTGATATTAAGGAGGCAGAGGATGGTGACCCTGTCCTTCCCGGTACTGTTCTGATCGCACCGGGTGGCCGCAACATGACATTTGAGGTGTGTGGAGGAGAGGTTGTCGTTCGCATTAATGCACCTGCTGAATCGGACCGGTATATTCCTTCTGTTGATGTCATGCTTCACTCATGTGCCACTATTTATCGCAAGCGGGTTGCTGCAGTAATTCTGACCGGCATGGGTAATGATGGCAGCATGGGGGTACGGCATATAAAGGAACAGGGCGGGTTTGTGATAGCTGAATCAGAAGAGAGCGCCATAGTGTACGGTATGCCGCGTGAAGCTGTGGCAACCGGTGTTGTGGACAGGTGTGTCCCGTTGAATCGGGTTGCAGCAGAGATTATTCTTCAGGGTGGGTTTTCCTGATTTTGGCAGAAATAAGAGAGTAGATACCTATATTCGAGTAGTGAAAGGAACGTACCGTGGAACAAAAGTATACACCGAAAGACGTAGAGCAAAAATGGCAGTCCGTCTGGGAAAACGATAAGACTTTTAAAGCCGCTTTATGCACAGACAAACCGAAATATTACCTCCTGGAGATGTTTCCCTACCCGTCAGGTCGTATACATATGGGGCATGTCAGAAATTATTCCATTGGTGATGTTATCGGCAGGTTTAAACGGATGCGCGGCTTCAATGTTATGCATCCGATGGGGTGGGATGCGTTCGGAATGCCTGCCGAAAATGCGGCGATCCAAAATAAGAGTCACCCGGCGACCTGGACGTTTGAAAATATTGCCTATATGCGTAACCAGATCAAGAAGATGGGATTTTCCTACGATTGGGATCGGGAACTGGCCACCTGCGACGTCGACTATTATCGCTGGGAACAAAAACTTTTTCTGGAGATGTTTGCCAAGGGTCTTGCATATAAAAAGACATCTTTCGTCAACTGGTGTCCAAAATGCGAAACGGTGCTTGCCAATGAACAGGTTGAAGATGGCGGCTGCTGGCGGTGCGACAGCACTGTAAATCAGAAAGAGCTTGATCAGTGGTTTTTCCGGATAACCGATTATGCCGAAGAGCTCCTCGAAAATACGTTCAAACTTCCTGGCTGGCCGGAGCGCGTGCTTGTCATGCAGCGCAACTGGATCGGCAAGAGTTACGGCTGCGAGATTGATTTCCCGGTAGAAAACAGCGCTGATTCAATCCGGGTATTCACAACGCGCCAGGATACGGTGTTCGGTGCCACCTTTATGTCATTGGCACCCGAACACCCCCGTGCCTTGGAGTTGACAACTCCGGACCGTCTGGAAGCGGTAGTCGCATTTGTCGATAAAATCAAAAAAACGGATAGAATCAGACGAACAGCCGACGATTTTGAAAAAGAGGGTGTATTTACCGGTTCCTACTGCAGTAATCCATTGACCGGAGCACGGATGCCGATTTTTCTGGCAAACTTTGTTCTGATGGATTACGGCACCGGTGCTGTCATGGCGGTCCCAACCCATGATCAGCGTGATTTTGAGTTTGCTAAAAAATACGATCTACCGCTGAAAGTTGTCATTCAACCTGCGGGGGAAACGCTTGACCCTGGCAGCATGGTTGAGGCCTACACCGAAGCAGGAATCATGGTACATTCCGGACAGTTTGACGGTATGCAGAGTGTTGATGCAAAAGCAGAAATTGCCGATTTTCTCCAGTCCCAGGGACACGGTACGAAAACAGTCAATTTCCGGCTTCGCGACTGGGGGATTTCCCGCCAGCGGTACTGGGGCAATCCTATCCCGGTCATCTACTGCCATAGTTGCGGCGTTGTTCCGGTTCCGGAAAAAGATCTGCCGGTTGTCCTTCCGAAAGATGTTGCCTTCAGCGGCGAAGGGGGAAGCCCGCTGGCCCAGATGGAATCTTTCATTCATTGTACCTGCCCCGTCTGCGGGAAGGCAGCCCGTCGTGAAACCGACACGATGGATACATTTGTACAGTCCTCCTGGTATTTCCTTCGCTATTGCTGCCCCGACTTCAAGGACGGCATTCTTGATCGTACTGCTGTTGATCACTGGATGTCGGTTGATCAGTATATCGGTGGTATAGAACATGCGGTTTTGCACCTGTTGTACGCGCGGTTTTTTACCAAGGTGATGCGTGATTTGGGCTACATTTCCGCAGATGAGCCGTTTATCAATCTTCTGACTCAGGGAATGGTCATTAAAGATGGCGCAAAAATGAGCAAGTCAAAAGGAAATGTTGTTGATCCTGATGCCTTGATCTCACGATACGGGGCGGATACCGCCCGCCTTTTTTCACTGTTTGCGGCGCCGCCTGAAAAGGATCTGGATTGGAATGATCAGGGCGTGGAGGGTTCTTTCCGCTTTCTCAACCGAATATGGAAACTTGTCCACGACCGATTGCATCTTGTACAAACTGCCGGAACACTTGATCTCAATGCCATGTCAGCCGAGGAGCGATCACTCCGGAGAGCCGTTCACAAAACTATCCGGAAAGTAACGGAAGACCTGGAGGATCGCTTCCATTTCAATACCGCCATTGCCTCTGTAATGGAGCTGCTCAATATACTCCAGCCTTCAGAGCTTTCAACCCCCCAATTTCCGGCAGTCATGAAAGAAGCCCTGCAGAGCGTAATCCTGTTGATGGCACCGTTTGTTCCCCATATTACCGAGGCGTTGTGGCACGTTCTGGGGAATTCTGAACAACTCACCGGCACATCCTGGCCATCCTATGATCCGGCTGCCGTGGTTGATGAAGAGATGCTTATTGTTGTTCAGGTTAATGGCAAGCTGCGTTCCAAAATAACGGTTGCTGCCGAGACCGGTGAAGAGGAAATCAAAGCGCGTGCGTTGGCAGATGAAAAGGTGATGCTACTCATTGAAGGTCAGACGATCCGTAAGGTAATCTGTGTACCGGGCAAACTTGTTAATATTGTGGTGGGGTAGGGATGTCAGCGTTGCGCTGTGTAATGCTCTTGATGGTTGGTATGTTGCTGAATGTGACGTCTGGATGTGGTTACCATCTGACGAATTCACCGTCCCGGTCACTCGGCGCGGCCCAGAAGGTCTGGGTACCATTCTTCAGTAATGAAAGTATCAGTCCAACGGCACAAACAGTTCTGCGCAGGGCGTTTTATGACGAACTTCACGCCTTGCGCGGCCTGAACCCCGCGTCCAATGAAGCTGATGCAGATCTCGTAATGAAGGCGCGTCTTATTTCCTATGCAAGCAAGGCAGTTTCGTATAATGCGCTTGATCAAGCGCGCGAGTACTCCCTCTCTTTGAATATTGAACTTGAAATCATACGAAACGGGCAGACAGCGCCACTGTGGAAAGGGCGGTTGCAAGGAGTAAAGCAGTACCCTGCCAACACGAATCTTGCAATGCAACATAATGCTGAAGATCAGGCTCTTGATGCAGCGTCCCGGATTCTGGCTCAAAAATTTATCTCCGCATTGGAAGAGTCTTATTGATTATGACATCCCAGGAATTTGACACGATACTGAGAAAGGGTTCCATACCGCCCGTCTGTTTTTTGTATGGAGACGAGCAATTTCTGGTTGAGCGTGCGGTGCAGACAGTGCTTGATCTGGCCATAGACCCTGCACTTAAAGACTTCAATTTTAATGTTTTCTATGGTAATGAGTCGAAGGGAGTCGATATTATCGATGCAGCACAGACGTTGCCGATGTTTTCTGAACGCCGTGCGGTTCTGGTTAAGCGGGCTGAACAGCTTAAAGCCGATGCCCTTGAAACCATGCTCCCATATATCAAAAACCCGTCACCCGGCACCTGTCTGCTGCTGACGGGCACCAAAATTGATCAGCGCAAGAAATTCTTTGTGGAATTTAAAAAGCTTGGAGTTCTTGTAGAATATAAACGCTTCTACGACAATAAGTTGTCAGGATTCATTCAAAGTGAAGCGGTTGCTCAGGGAAAGCCAATTGAAAATGCTGCTGCTGAATTGTTATCTGCTTTGATCGGTAATAATTTACAGGAACTGAGTTCACAAATTGAAAAACTGATAGTATATGCAGGTACAAAAGCACGAATTACGGTAGATGATGTTCGTGTCATGGCAAGCAGCAGTAAGGTGTTTACCGCATTTGAGCTGGCTAAGTTTCTTGGTATGCGTGATGTTTCAAATTCGATTAAAAGCCTCGACGCACTGTTTTTGAATGGCGAGGATGCGCCGATGATGATTGGTGCATTAACCCGGCATTTTCGTCAATTGTGGCGCGTCAGAGAATTGCTCGACACTAAAATGTCGTCAGCAGATATCGGCAGAGAGCTTTCTATCAATACGTTTTTTCTGGGAGAAATTGTTACGCAGGCACGCAATTTTTCGAGACGGGATCTGAAAAAGATTTTTGATGAGTTCTACCGGTGTGACGTTGCATCTAAAACAGGCGGCAATCCCTATACACTCCTGCACGGTTTGACTATGGGGATCTGTACCGGAGGATGGTAAACAGATGCCGCTCTGATTTTACCTGATATGCAAGTATCCAGCACTACAACGCGAAAAGGGGGCTTGCAAAATTGCAGCCCCCTTTTCATGGTATCACTATAAATCTAGCCGAGCGTGTTGACCAGTTTAGTCAGGCGTGAAACGTTACGGGAAGCGGTTGAGCTGTGAATTACTCCTTTGGTTGCTGTGGAGTCAATAACCGGAATCGCTACTTTCAGAGCTGCGACAGCGGCATCCTTGTCTTTTGCTTCTACTGCTTCACGAACCCGCTTAATATATGTTTTCAGCGTCGATGATACATGACGATTACGTGCGGTTTTCTTTATACTCTGCTTGATCCTCTTGATTGCCGACTTATGATGAGCCAAACTACACCTCCAAATTTTCTTGAGTAACGTTAAATTAAGCTGATTGTTTAACACCCAAAATCAATCAGTGTCAAGTCTTTTGTACACATTGAATTCCGTCTGGCTCAATTCCCCTTGGTCTTTCCAGGTTGCAGAGATCAAAGTACCTGTCGAGATAACCGTTGCTTGATTGGTATTAATTAAAATAGTAATCAAGTTTCTATGAGTCATCGATAGCAAAAAATTTCAGATTTTCTTGCTGCTCCCGAATAATTCTCAGCATGGTAACCATTTACCACAACTTCAAGACTGCCGTCATTTGGACAGAAAATAAGGCCATGAACCGGAACATCTGCAGGTATAAGGGGGTTGTTCCGGATTTTTGCAGTTACTTCGTTGACATTATCAGCAGGACATGAAAATGCCCCGAGCCATTGGGCAAGGTCCGGAACAAGTGATTCAATCACTTCCGGGGCAATTCCCCGGGCAATCATGTCGGCTTTTAATTTTTCCGGTTTGACTTCTGACATACCGCAATCTTCATGGCCGATTACAAAAATCTCCTCCACACCGAGCATGAAAATTGCGGCCACGAGGCTGCGGATAACGCCCCCATGAAAGGGGTCAATAAGAATATTTCCGGCGTTTTTTATGACCTTGGCATCACCCCGTTTTATCCCCATGGCTGGTTCTAAAAAATCAACCAAACGGGTGTCCATGCAGGTGAAAATTGCAAACTGCTTTTTCGGGTTTTTGGGAAGTGGTGGAAAAGCGCCCGGGTGAACAAAGCTGCGGTTTACCGAAAGAATAGAGTCGAGTAGATTCATAGGTGGCTCCTTACTTTGGATCTGTTAACATTCCGAACATGTGCCGCGACAGTTAATCATCCTTCCTGATGCGTACGACCTGACTGACACCAGGCATTGTTTCAATTTCATGGTCATTCAATGTAGCGGTATCACCAATAACTCCAATGATTGTGCGATTGGCGCCGGTTGACTGGTGGATATCAAAGTCCCGGGTGATCAAATATTCCTTTATGGTGTCAAGTGATGTTTCTTCAGCATGTTTTTTCATTATAATCAACATGATATATATGCTCCCTTACACTTCTTCTTTATGTGACATGATGCGTTCCAGGCGGCGGGATTCATCGACTACACGCTCAAACATCCGGATAATGGCTTCGTCGTCCAGTGGCCCCGGGTTGTCTTCCTTCATCCGGTTAAATATCCGTTTTTCCCGGGCAGGGTCAAATACCGGGAGGTTCAGCTCCTTTTTGGCATGTCCGATTTCAAGCGCCAGTCGGGCGCGTTCATTAAATATACGCAGCAACACATCGTCCAGAAGATCAATCCGCTTGCGAATTTCGTTGATATCCACTGTTCAAACTCCTCTTAAAACTGTTTCTTCACGAAACTGTCTTTTTTTCCATTTTCATCATCGAGCAACGGGTAATCAAGGGTGTAATGCAGTCCGCGGGACTCCGTACGTTTTTGAGCACAGGTTACAATAAGCTCGGCTACGGTGGCAATGTTGCGCAGTTCAATCAGGTCCGAGGTTACGATAAAATTCCAGTAATACTCATCAATTTCATTCTGTATCAATTTGATGCGGCTCATTGCTCGAGCGAGACGTTTGTCTGAACGGACAATTCCGACATAATTCCACATGGTGCGTCGTATTTCATCCCAGTTTTGTGAAACAACAACCATTTCGTCACTGTTGGTGGCAGTGCCGCAATCCCACGCCGGTATTTCACGGGTATCGTTTGGCAGCGATGATATGACGCGACAGGAATGGCGGTACGCACGCCCTGCATACACTGCAGCCTCAAGCAGTGAGTTGCTGGCCAGGCGGTTTGCGCCATGCAGTCCGGTAAATGCAGTTTCACCGATAGCATAGAGTCCGGGAATGTCCGTTTCTGCGTCAAAATTGACAGCCACTCCTCCGCACAGATAATGAGCTGCCGGCACGACCGGAAGCCAGTCCTTGGTCATGTCCAGACCGAAATCCATACAGGTCTGGTATATGTTGGGAAAACGATTGCGTACGGTATCAGCAGGTTCATGGGTTATATCAAGGAAAGCACAGTCATCACCGCTGGTCTTCATCTCGTTGTCAATGGCGCGGGCCACTATGTCCCGGGGTGCCAGATCCTTCAGCTTGTGATATTTTTCCATAAATGCCGTGCCGTCACGGCGGCGCAGAATTGCCCCTTCGCCACGTACCGCTTCGGAAATAAGGAACGATTTTGCCAGCGGATGAAACAGCGTGGTGGGATGGAACTGCATGAACTCCATGTTTGCAATCGTAGCTCCGGCTCGATACGCCATGGCGACTCCGTCGCCGGAAGCGACATCCGGGTTGCATGTATAGAGATAAACTTTGCCTGCTCCTCCACTTGCAAGAAGGGTGATTTTTGAACTGAATGTTATCACGGTGTCATCAGGAATATTGAGAACATATGCACCGAGACAGCGGTTTTTCTCCAGTTGCCGGCGTTCGATTTTGGCAGAAGTTATAAGATCAATGGCAATGTGGTTTTCAAAGATTGTTATGGCTGGATGCTGCCTGACCGCCTCAACCAGCGCCCGTTCAATCTCCCGTCCGGTAATATCCTCGGCGTGAAGTATGCGGCGGGCACTATGTCCCCCCTCACGGGTAAGGTCATATGATTCGCCGCTGGTGGTGAACTTCACCCCCCACTCGATCAGATTGCGGATAGTCTGCGGCCCCTCTTCAACGACCATTCTGACAACGTCTTCATGGCAGATTCCGGCGCCTGCAACAAGTGTATCCTCGACATGGGCGTCGAAAGAGTCCTCATCAGAATATACGGAGGCGATGCCGCCTTGCGCGTACTTGGTGGCGGATTCGGAAATATCACGTTTGGTAACAATGGCGACGCTGCCATGGTCGGCTGCCTGAAGGGCGTAGGAGAGGCCGGCAATACCGCTGCCGATGACAAGAAAATCGCTTTCGATGCGCATGATTATTCCTTCCGGAAAATGTAAGCTTTCAAAGTGGCGGATTATTGAACTCGTCTGTACTGTTTGTCAAGCAGAGAGGGGGGTGGCAGGCAATATTTGATCTGAGTAAAATTGAGTATAATCAGGTGTGATTTCTCAAACGATTTGCATTATTGCGGTGGTTTTAGTATAGTCACCCGCCACTTATTCCTATACACCTAATTGCTACAAGGAACACCATTTATGAAAGAAATCCTCTCCGGTAACGAGGCCATCGCTCGTGGTGCGTATGAAGCGGGCTGTCTCGTGGCATGTGCCTACCCCGGTACACCCTCTACTGAAATTCTTGAAAACACACTGAAATACAGCGAAATAAATTCATCTTGGGCCCCAAATGAAAAGGTCGCTCTGGAAGTCGCAATCGGTGCATCTTTTGGCGGTGGTCGTGCGCTCTGCACAATGAAACATGTCGGTGTCAATGTGGCGGCTGATCCGCTCTTCACGCTGGCATATACCGGGGTGAGGGGGGGGCTGGTGCTGGTTGCAGCTGATGATCCGGAAATGCACTCGTCCCAGAATGAGCAGGACAGTCGCAACTACGCCCGGTTTGCCAAAGTGCCGATGCTGGAACCGTCCGATTCGCGTGAATGTAAAGAGTTTACCCGGCTGGCGTTTGAACTGTCGGAACAGTATGACGCGCCGGTCATGCTCAGGAGCAGTACCCGTATTTCCCATGGTAAATCTGTCGTTGAACTGGGTGAACGGATTACCTCGTTGCCGGCTCCGAAACTTCAAAAAAATCCCGCCAAACTGGTCATGCTCCCGGGTAATGCCCGTGTTCGCCATCCGCTGGTTGAGCAAAGCATGGTAAATCTTTCAAAAGCGGCTGCAACGATGCCGTTCAACCGCCTGGAAGTTCGGGATACCTCCATCGGTATAATCACTGCCGGGATCTGTTATCAATACGTCCGTGAAGTTCTGCCGAACGCCTCAACCCTCAAGCTTGGCCTGGTGCATCCTCTGCCCCATGATCTGATTCGTGAGTTTGCTTCCAAAGTAGACAAACTGTATGTCATTGAAGAACTTGATCCGTTTATTGAAGGTCAGGTCAAGGCCATGGGGATTGCTGTGATTGGCAAGGAAATTGTCTCCCTGTGCGGTGAACTTACTCCCGGTCGTCTCCGTACCGCCTTCAGATTACCGCAGCCTGCGGTCGTTCCAGTCGACGCAATGCCCGGCCGTCCGCCCAACATGTGCCCCGGATGCCCGCATCGCGGCGTGTTTTTCGCGCTTAATCAATTAAAGGCGTATGTTACCGGGGATATCGGCTGTTACACACTGGGATTTATGCCGCCTCTTTCTGCGATGGACACCTGTGTCTGTATGGGTGCTTCGATAGGTATGGCAACCGGCGTGACAAAGGTTGTTTCCGATGAAGAAAAGAAAAAAGTGGTTGCGGTCATTGGTGACTCCACCTTCCTGCATACCGGAATCAACGGTCTGATGGATATGGTTTATAATAATTCCCCGGCGACAGTCATCATCCTTGATAACAGTATCACTGCAATGACCGGGCGCCAGGATAATCCGGCTACCGGATTCACTTTGATGGACGATCCGACTCATCGTGTTGATATTCCATTACTTTGCAAGGCACTCGGTGTGAAAAATGTCCGGGTTATCAATCCTCTTGATCTGGAGGAAACGAAGCGGGTCATCTCTGAAGAGATGGATCGTTGTGAAACTTCGGTGATCATCACTAACAAACCCTGCGTGTTGATAAAGCGTGAAGATGTTTTTGAGAAAGGTCCGGTGTATGCCGTCGCCGCAGACGCATGCACCGGATGCCGAGCCTGCCTGAAAATAGGCTGTCCCGCGATTGAATGGCAACCGGCAGGAGATGGTTCAAAAAAAGGAAAAGCCCATATTGATCCGCTACTCTGTACCGGGTGTGATGTCTGCCGCCAGATGTGCAAGTTTAATGCAATCGGGAGGCTCCAATGAGTGAACAGATTACAAATATCCTTCTGGTAGGTGTTGGCGGGCAGGGTATTCTGCTTGCTTCGGAGATACTGTCTGAAGCGGCCATGCTCGCCGGGTTTGACGTGAAGAAAAGTGAAATTCATGGCATGTCGCAACGGGGTGGCAGCGTCGTTTCACACGTTCGCTATGGTGTAGAAGTCTTTTCGCCGATCGTTCCGGAAGGCGAGGGGGACATTCTGTTTGGTTTTGAATTGATGGAAACCCTCCGCTCACTGCCTCTTCTGAAACCGGGCGGCACAGTCGTGGCAAATGATCTGCGGATATCACCGCCGTCGGTACTGATGGGGCAGGAAATCTATCCTGAGGGACTTGTAGAGCGTGTTAAGAGCCAGTTTGCTGATTTTCTGCTGGTTGACGGTCAGAAAATTGCCAATGATGCCGGTAACGTCAAGGCTGCCAATACGGTATTACTGGGAGCGGTATCACGTCGACTCACAATCTCCGAGCAGTTCTGGATGAAGGCGCTGGAAAAGATGGTGCCGTCAAAGGCTTTGGATATTAACAAGCGGGCCTTTCAGATGGGCCGGGGACTGTAGTCCAATCTGATCGGCATTATTCCTGAAGAGGTGTATGTATGTTTTTCAACGAAGAGTTTGAGACTTTGCCCCGCCCCGCACTTGAGGCGCTGCAACTGAAAAGATTGCAGGCTACGCTCGAAAGAGTATATGCCAATGTTCCGTTTTATAAAGCTTCTTTTGACGCTGCAGGTATAACGCCGTCAGTTGTTTCCGGACTCGAAGATCTGCAAAAGCTGCCGTTCACCACCAAACAGAACATGCGGGATTCGTATCCGTATGGTTTGTTTGCCACTCCTATGGATGAAATTGTACGCATACACGCTTCGAGCGGAACAACCGGCAAGCCGACCGTCGTCGGGTATACACAGAACGATATTATGACCTGGTCGGACCTTATGGCACGCTCTTTTGTTGCGGCGGGTGCCCACAAAGGGGACATTATCCACAACGCATACGGGTATGGTCTCTTTACCGGCGGTTTGGGTGCACACTACGGTGCAGAGAGACTGGGAGCTTCCGTTATTCCTATTTCCGGTGGAAATACCAGGCGCCAGATCATGATCATGCAGGACTTCGGTTCTACGGTTCTGACCTGTACACCTTCGTATTCTCTGTTTATGGCAGAAGAGGCGGGGGCTGAAGGAATCGATTTTAAAAAGCTGAAATTGCGCGTTGGTATTTTCGGAGCAGAACCATGGTCTGAGGCAATGCGCGGAGAGATTGAGGGGAAACTCAACCTGTCGGCAATAGATATCTACGGGCTTTCCGAGATTATGGGGCCGGGCGTGGCGATTGAATGTATTGAAGCAAAGCGCGGTCTCCACATCTGGGAAGACCATTTCATTCCGGAGATTATTGATCCGGATACCGGCGGGCGCCTGCCGGATGGTGAACGGGGTGAACTGGTCATTACTACCATCACTAAACAGGGAATACCGCTAATCCGCTACCGCACTAGAGATATTACCAGCCTGACCTATGAAACGTGTATCTGTGGTCGTACCCATGCCCGAATTGCCCGGATGAGTGGCCGCTCTGATGACATGCTGATAATCCGCGGTGTCAACGTGTTCCCGTCTCAAATTGAGGCGATTCTGGTCGGAATCGAGGGGATCGAGCCACATTACATGCTGATTGTTGACCGGAACGGGACACTGGATACGCTGACGGTACAGGTCGAAGTCAGTGAACAGCTGTTTTCCGACGAGATCAAGGTACTTCAGGCGCTGTCCCGGCGCGTCGAAAAAGAGATCAAGGATATGCTGGGAGTCACCTGTACCGCAAAGCTGGTTGAGCCGAAAACGATTCAACGGAGTGAAGGTAAGGCACAACGCGTAATTGATAACCGGAAGAAGTCGTAAACGTTTCCTTACTCAGAAGGGAGGTTGGCCATGAAAGTTGAACAAATATCCATTTTCATTGAAAACAAGTCAGGTCGATTGGCTGAAATTACTCGCATACTCGGGGAAGCCGGAATAAATATCAGGGCTCTTTCACTTGCCGATACTTCTGATTTCGGTATTTTGCGCTTGATTGTCAATGACGGTGCTCGCGCCAATACCGTACTTAAGGAGCATGGTTTTACGGTTAACATGACCGAGGTTGTTGCCGTTGAAGTCCCTGACCGTCCGGGTGGTTTATCAGCCATCCTTCAGGCTCTCGACGGAGCAGCAATCAATGTTGAATACATGTACGCTTTTGTTGAACGCTGTGGCGGCAATGCGATCATCATTTTCCGTTTTGATGAAACGGATAAAGCAATTTCCACCTTGAAATCTCAAAACTTCAACATGCTTGAGGGAAGTCGACTCTATTCCCTGTAATTTTAAAAACGGAGGTCTCAATGAAAAAATTATCGTTACTGTTGTCTGTGTGTCTCAGTCTCATCTGTGCGTCCGTGTCATGTGCATCCGGAACCGTCAAGATCGGCGCTCTTTTTGCCGTTACAGGTCCCGCGTCATTCCTTGGCGAACCTGAAAAAAGAACGCTTGAGTTGCTGGTAAAGGAGGCCAATGAAAAAGGTGGTATCAACGGCCAAAAGCTGGAGGCTGTCATTTATGACACCGGTGGCGATGCTACCAAAGCCGTTCAGCTGGCTACAAAACTAATCAAAGATGATAAGGTCAGTGTAATAATCGGGCCAAGTACCACCGGTGAGAGCATGGCAGTGATTCCGGTAGCCGAAAAGGAGAAAATCCCTCTGATATCCTGTGCTGCCGGCATTAAAATAACCGATCCGGTTAAGCACTGGGTATTCAAAACTCCGGCCAATGATCATGTCGCTGCCGAAAAGATCCTCAACTACATGGCCACGAAAAAGCAGAAAAGTATCGCACTGTTAACGGTAACTGACGGCTTTGGGGCATCCGGTCGTGAACAGATCAAGGCACTGGCAAAACAGAAAGGTTTCAGCATAGTGGCAGATGAGGTGTATGGTCCTAAAGACACTGACATGACTGCTCAGTTGACAAAGATCCGTGGTATTAAGCCCGATTCAATTATTTGCTGGGGTACCAACCCGGGACCGGCGGTGATTACGAAAAACGTTAAGCAGCTTGGCATTAAGACGCCACTGTATATGAGTCACGGAGTTGCATCCAAAAAATATATCGAACTGGCTGGTGCCGACGCGGCTGAAGGTGTCATGCTTCCCGCCGGTAAACTTGCCATATACGATGCACTTCCAAAGAGTGACTCCCAGTACAAGCTGTTGAAAGAATATGACCATTCATATAAAAAGGCTTATGGAACTGAAGCTTCCACGTTTGGCGGCTATGCCTACGATGCCTTCCTGCTTGCCACAGGTGCCATAAAAAAGTCCGGTTCCACACCGGAGCAGATCCGTACCGGTATCGAGCACGCTCATAAACTGGTAAGTATTTCAGGCGTGTTTACAATGACTTCAAAAGACCATAACGGACTTGATCTTTCGGCTTTTGAAATGGTCAGAATTGTCAAGGGTGACTGGTTGCTGATAAAATAGAAATCAACAATTATGGGGAGATTGTCTATGAATACTAAATTTATTAGCTTTATATGTGTGGCTGTGACGGTACTGATATCTGCAACAGCATTTGCTGCTGCGCCAATAAAAATAGGAGGACTGTTTGCGGTAACCGGTCCTGCTGCTTTTCTGGGAGAACCGGAGCGAAACAGTGCCAAAATGGTCGTGGATGAGATTAACAAGGCCGGTGGGGTAAAAGGACGTAAACTTGAGCTGGTAGTGTATGACACCACCGGAGATGCCACTAAAGCGGTGCAGCTTGCTACAAAACTGATCAAAGACGACAAGGTTGTCGCAATCATCGGTCCGAGTACGACCGGTGAGACTATGGCGGTTATTCCGGTAGCTGAAAAAGAGCAGATCCCTCTAATATCATGCTCAGCTGGAAGTAAAATTACTGATCCGGTCAAAAAATGGGTGTTTAAGACCGCTCAGAACGATGCCTTGGCGGTTGGTAGGATTTATGAATATCTGCAGAAAACGAGGCAGACAACTGTTTCAATTCTGACAGTCTCGGACGGTTTTGGTGCTTCGGGACGTGAACAGCTGAAGAGCCAGGCAGCAAAATACGGGATTACGATTGTCTCTGATGATACCTACGGTCCCAAAGACACCGATATGACGGCCCAGTTGACTAAAATACGCGGAACCCGTTCCCAGGCTATTATCTGCTGGGGGACTAATCCAGGCCCGGCGCTGGTTGCAAAAAATGTCCGTCAACTCGGCATCAAAACGCCACTGTTCATGAGCCATGGAGTTTCATCGAAAAAATTCATTGACTTGGCCGGTGATGCAGCTGAAGGTGTCAAACTCCCCTCCGGAAAGGTGCTGGTATGTGATCTTCTGCCAAAATCCGAATCTCAGAAGAAGTCTCTGATGTCTTTTGTCAAAGATTACCAGAATCATTACAAAGCAGAGGGGGACCATTTTGGCGGTCATGCCTGGGATGCCGTTATGCTGTTGAGAAATGCTATTTATTCTGGTGCTGACACACCTTCGTCAATTCGGGATCAGCTTGAAAAGACCAAGAATTTCTGCGGAATTGGCGGCACATTTACCTATTCACCTCAAGATCACGCCGGTCTCGGAAAGGATGCTTTTGTTCTGGTTGAGATCAAAAACAAAGATTGGGTGGTTGTAAAGTAAGATTCATGCAGATTCGATTCTATCAGTGGGGGGCGAACTACTGTTTGCCCCCCCTATTTATGAGGCATAATGCAGTTTGATCAGATTCTACAATACTCTCTGTCAGGTATCTCAACCGGTGCCATCTATGCGTTAATTGGAATTGGTTTTTCGATTATTTACAACGCAACCGGTATTATCAATTTTGCCCAGGGTGAATTCGTTATGCTAGGAGGTCTGTTGACCCTGTCCTGTATGGAACTCCTGAATTTACCGCTGTGGGCCGCTATCCCCTGTGCCGTAGCCATTTCTACCGCTATCGGTGTCTTGTTCGAACGTCTTGCCATCAGGCCACTCAGACAGCCGACACCGATTAACCTGGTAATAATTACCATTGGCGGGAGTATTCTGATCCGTGGGCTGGCGATGCTGGTGTGGGACAAAGACACCCACTCAATTCCCCCATTTTCCGGCGATACTCCTATCGCAATCGGGGGGGCCACCATACTTCCTCAGCATCTCTGGATTCTTGCTATTACTCTGCTGATTATCGGATTCAATAAACTCTATTTTTACCACACCATTAGTGGTAAAGCGATGCGTGCCTGTTCCTACAACCGTCGGGCCGCCGGGCTTGTCGGCATTGATGTGCGGCGCATGGTGCTGTTTTCGTTTATGATCAGCTCAGCGATGGGTGCCGTTGCCGGTATCATCGTTGCCCCACTGACGATGACCGCGTACGACGTCGGCGTCATGTTGGGGTTGAAAGGGTTTTGTGCGGCAATTATCGGTGGCATGAGCAGTGGTCTTTCCACGGTTATCGGCGGGTTGCTGCTGGGAGTGCTCGAGTCGCTCGGCGCCGGACTTATTTCATCGGGATACAAAGACGCCATTGCCTTTATCATTTTACTGCTCATTCTCTTCATCCGTCCGCAAGGGCTTTTCGGGAAAGCCGATTCGGAGAGAGTCTGATATCATGAAACGAGACCTCCTCCTTTTTATTGGTTTTTCAGCGCTTATCCTGGCGGTTCCGTACCTGTTTTCGGGCGGTTATCTGATGAACGTTTTCGTGTTTATCGGAATTAACACCATGCTTGCCATTGCACTTAACCTGCTGCTTGGGTACGCCGGGCAGATTTCTCTCGGACATGCTGGCTTCTTTGGTCTTGGTGCCTATGTCTCTGGTGTCCTGACCTCCACGTACAGCCTGAATCCCTGGATTGCCATGACCTCAGCAGCACTCGCTGTCGGTTGCCTTGCGTGGCTGATCGGTTTTCCTGTTTTGAAGCTTAAAGGGCATTATCTGGCAATGGCTACCCTCGGCCTTGGTATTATTATGTACATCTCATTTAATGAGACTGTCGACCTGACCGGTGGTCCTTCCGGTTTATCCGGCATACCCAATCTGGAACTGGGTGGAATTACATTTGACACAGATGTGAAAAATTATTATCTCATCTGGGGATGCGCTCTGGCAGTGATGCTCTTTTCTCTCAACCTGGCGCAGTCGCGTGTCGGTCGAGCATTACGGGCTGTACATGATTCAGAAATTGCGGCCCAGGTTCTTGGTGTCGATGCACGTAACCTGAAAGTACAGATATTTGCTCTTTCCGCTGTCATATCATCGCTGGCGGGGAGTCTCTACGCCCATACCATGACATTTATTTCACCTGCATCATTTGGTTTCAACTTCTCGATCGAGCTTCTGACAATGGTTGTTATCGGAGGTCTGGGTAGTATTTACGGCTCATTTCTTGGTGCCGCACTACTGACCCTTTTGCCGGAGTTTCTGCGTGGTGCAAATGACTACGACATCATAATCTATGGTGGGTTACTTATTGTCATGGTGATGTACATGCCGGGAGGGATAGTCCGGGGATTCCCGACATTGTTCAAAAAATCTGCCAAACGCCGGGAGGCTGGTAATGCTTGAAGTCTCCGGAATCACACAAATATTCGGCGGCGTAACTGCACTTGATGCGGTTTCTTTTTCAATTGCAAAAGGGGACATTACCGGGGTCATTGGTCCAAACGGGGCTGGCAAAACGACCCTTTTCAACATAATCACCGGTATTTATCATCAGAGTGCCGGTACGGTTCTGCTGGAAGGTAAGGACATCAGCGGGTTTTCTCCTGAACGGTTAGCCAGGCTTGCCATGGTCCGGACATTTCAGAATATTGAACTGTTCGGGGGAATGACGGTGCTGGAAAACGTCATGGTAGGGATGCACACGAAAAGTTCCAGCGGACTGCTGGCATGTGCGCTCAAAATGCCCTGGAGTAGAGCGGAAGAGCGGCGTATCCGTGACGGTGCCATGGAATGGCTTGAGTTTACCGGTATTACAGATCTTGCAGGGCATACGGCCGGCAGCCTTCCGTTTGGTAAAGGCCGTCTGCTGGAGATAGCCAGGGCTCTGGCAGTTGGACCGCGCATCATGCTGATGGATGAACCTGCAGCCGGTCTTAACAGTCAGGAAACCGTCGGACTTGCCCAGCTGATCAAGCGGATTCGTGACCTGGGCATAACTGTAGTTCTGGTTGAGCACGATATGGAACTGGTCATGGACATCTGTGACAGGATTATCGTTCTTAATCTCGGTGCAAAACTGGCGGAGGGAACTCCCCGTGAGATCCAGGAAAGCCCGGAAGTCATTGCTGCATATCTGGGGGATGACGACTGATGCTTCGTCTTAAAAATATCAACACCTACTACGGAAAAGTCCACGCGCTAAAAAATATTTCCCTGCATCTGGGTGCGGGTGAAATTGTAACACTGATTGGCGCAAACGGAGCAGGTAAGACAACTATTCTTAACACGATTTCAGGTGTGACACCGGCCTCTTCCGGTGACATTCTATTTAACAAGGAATCTGTTACGTCACTTGCTCCGGATAAAATTGTTCAGTGCGGAATATCTCAGGTTCCGGAAGGGAGGCAGGTGTTTAAACCGCTTTCCGTTGAGGATAATCTCGAGTTGGGTGCATATCTGCGTTTCCGGAGCAGAGAAAGCAAGGGATCAATACATAAAGATCTGGACAAGGTATTTACATTGTTTCCACGTCTTGAGGAACGTCGCAAACAGTTGGCAGGTACCATGTCGGGCGGTGAGCAACAGATGCTTGCTATCGGCAGGGCGTTGATGGCAAACCCTAAAATGCTGCTGCTTGACGAGCCCTCCATGGGGCTTGCACCATTGGTTGTGCAGGAAATATTTCGCGTTCTGGAACGTTTACGCCGGGAGAACGGTACGACTATTCTGCTGGTTGAGCAGAATGCCAAGGCAGCGCTGAAACTGGCAGATCGTGGCTATGTCCTTGAAACCGGCAAGGTAATACTGGAAGGTCCTGCAGATGAACTGCTGGAGAATGCTGAAGTCAAGCGTGCCTATCTTGGCAAAGACAAGAAAGAAATGTGGGAGCGATAAGCTGCCCAAAGGATATCTACAATGCGTTTTCCGCTGCGTCTCAATTATGATTTGTCTACATATATATTAAAAAATAATATCCGTAAAATTGAGAAATATCCTCTGGTATTGATGCTGGAACCAACACATCTCTGCAACCTTGCCTGTTCAGGGTGCGGCAGAATACGCGAATATGCCGATACAATTCAGCAGATGATGAGTCTGGAAGAATGCCTGCGGTCTGTGGACGAATGTCCCGCGCCGGTAGTTACCATAACGGGAGGGGAGCCATTCCTGTATCCGCAGATTAATGAACTTGTCACTGCGGTATTGAAGCGGGGAAAGCATATTTATTTCTGTACGAACGGGATCTTGCTTGAAAAGGCACTTGACAGCATGACGCCGCACCCCAACTTTACCTTTAATATTCATATGGACGGCCTGGAAGAAACGCATGACCGAATTCTGGAACGTAAGGGTGCTTTCAGGATTGCACTCGCCGGAATAAAAAAAGCAAAAGAACTCGGGTTCCGGGTGTGTACCAATACAACTATCTTTAAAGAAACCGATCTGGTTGAAATTGAAATGCTCTTCAGCCAGCTTGAAGACTACGGAGTTGATGGTGTACTTGTTGCGCCAGGTTTCGGCTATGAAGCGGTCGGAGAGAAGCTGTTTCTCGAACGTCGCGATATAGAGAAAAAATTTGCAGAAGTCTATGAAATGAGTAAAAAACACCGCTTTTTTTCCACCCCGATGTACTTGAAATTCCTCAAAGGAGAAAAGAAGCTTGAATGCACCCCCTGGGGTAACCCTACCCGTAACCCGCAGGGGTGGAAGGCTCCCTGCTATCTGATCACAGACGCCCACTATCCGACCTTTGCGGAGATGATGGAAAAGACTGACTGGAATAAGTACGGCGTTGGTAAGGACCCTCGCTGTGCTCAGTGCATGATGCATTGTGGCTTCGAACCTACGGTAGTCAGGGAAATCAGCAAGAGTTGGAGAGATATGCTGGAAATGATGATCTGGAACATGACCTGAGGTTGTGATAACAGGTTACTAAAGAATTGTACTACGCTGTAATCATAGCCCCTGACTACACGCCGTGCACGGACGGAAAAACCCTCCACGGTATTTTTAAAATGCCGGGAGGGTGGGGTTGCTTACACCTGTGATAGTCGGGGGCTGCTGCTGGGTTACTCCTCCATTCTCGGGAAGAGTGCCTCGGCTTTTGTTATGGTTGCTCCTTCCTTCAAACCGCCCCAGGTAAGTCCATTTTGAGAAATCGTATCAGTCCATCCCAGTGAAGCAAGCGCTTTTTCCGATGTTGCCGGCAGGAAGGCGGACAAAATACAATGGGTTATGCGTTGGGACTCGAGTAGTGTGTACATGACCGTGGCAAGGCGACCGCTGTTGGCAGGGTCTTTTGCTAAAGTCCACGGGGCCGTGTCGTCAATATATTTGTTTCCGGCTGAAATAACCTCCCAAATTGCCTGCAGCGCCTTGCTGAAGGCCATCTCATCGATAAATCTGTCGACAATTGCTACCATCTCAACGGTCTTCTGTTGCAACGCCTGATCAATGCCTGTCATTGTTAAAGGAGCAGGAAGGATGCCGTTGAAATACTTGACCGCCATTGCGGTGGAGCGACTGAGAAGATTGCCGATGTCGTTTGCCAGGTCTGAATTAATCCGCTGAACAAGAGCGGTGTGGGAAAAGTCACCGTCAAGTCCGAAAGGGACTTCCCTCATCAGGAAGTATCTAACCGCATCCACACCGTACTTATCGATCAGCATGTTCGGTTCAACGACGTTTTGCAGGCTTTTGCTCATTTTCTGACCTTCAACTGTCCACCAGCCGTGGGCGAAAACTTTCTTGGGCAACGGCAGTCCGGCCGCCATCAGAAAGGTTGGCCAGTACACGGAATGGAATCGGAGAATGTCTTTACCGATCAGGTGGACATCAACCGGCCAGTAACGTCCGTAGTTCCCCGTCTCATCGGGATAGCCAAGTGCAGTAATATAGTTTGTCAGAGCGTCGAACCAGACATAAATGATATGCCGGTCATTACCCGGTACCGGAATGCCCCAGGAAAAGGTGGTGCGGGAAACTGAAAGATCTCGCAGCCCTTCTTTAATAAAGGAAATTATTTCGTTTCGTTTACTTTTTGGCTGTATAAAATCCGGATGTGCTTCGATATGGGACAGCAGCTGATCCTGATATTTACTCATGCGGAAAAAGTACGATTCTTCCTTGAGTTTTTCAACCGGACGGTTGCAATCCGGGCAGCGACCTTCAATGAGTTGAGTCTCGGTCCAGAAAGTTTCGCACGGGGTGCAGTACCAATCCTCGTATTCGCCAAGATATATGTCACCTTTGTCGAGGATATCTTTAAAAATTCGGCTGACGCCGTTTTTATGGCGTTCCTGAGTGGTACGGATAAAATCGTTGTGTGATATTCCGAGCCGCTCCCAGAGTGACTGAAAGCGTTTAACTACACGGTCAGCTAATTCCAGGGGGGTTTCGCCGGCGGTAGTAGCAGCCTTTTCGACTTTTTGACCATGCTCATCGCTACCGGTTAAAAAATAGACATCAAAGCCCATCAGCCGTTTGTACCGAGCCAGAACATCTCCGGCAACCGTTGTGTAGGCGTGGCCGATATGTGGCACATCGTTCACATAATAAATGGGAGTGGTTACATAAAAAGTCGGTTTCATATCAGGCTCCTGATGATGGTGTCGGTGAACTGCTGTCTGGAGCGGCGCCGGATGGTTTGCGGTGACCATGCTTTCGGGACCGATGCTTTTTGCGTGGCTGACCTTCTTTTACGACTTCAGGACCAGTGGTCGGTGCTGCTGCAACCGTACTTTCCTTCGGAATAGATGATGCGGGGACAGCTTTTACGGGTACCGGTTTTGCGGCACTCTCAACCTGATTGTTGTAAGATTCGAGAGACGTCTTTTCCTGTTTGCGTCGCTGTTCCGGTCGCCGTTCCGGTTTTCGCTCGCGAGTACGCTGTTGAGTCGGGGCAGGGGTTGGCAGTGCAGAGACGGCTGGAGGTGCAACAGGAGCACCGTCTCCAAGTATCTCATCACGTCTGATGACAATTATCTTGTTGTCATCAAGCTTGAGAGTGATATTCCCCGTCAGGATGTTTACTTTATCAACTACGCCGACAGCATTTACGGTGCGAACCCGCTTGCCGGATTTCGGAAAGTTTTTACGCAGACAGCAGTAGGTATCGTATTCATAATCGAGGCAGCAGAGTAACCTGCCGCATTGCCCCGATATTTTATTAGGATTGAGAGCCAGATTCTGCTCTTTTGCCATTTTCACTGAAACCGGCTGGAATTCGCGCAGGAACGAACTGCAGCAGAGTTCCCTGCCGCAAATGCCGATACCGCCGATCATTTTGGCTTCATCACGTACACCGATCTGACGCATTTCGATGCGGGTGTGAAACGAGTGGGCAAGATCTTTTACGAGATCACGGAAATCAACGCGGCCGTCAGCTGTAAAGAAAAATACGGCTTTGCTGCTGTCGAACTGGTATTCGACCCGTACCAGTTTCATCGGCATATTCCGTTCGATAATCCTGTTAACGCAGAACCGATACGCTTCCTGTTCCTTCTGTGAAACACGCTCAACTGTTGCCATATCTTCAATTGTCGCTTTGCGTTTGACAAGTGCAAGGGATGCCACTGCATCGGCATCTTTTTCAACCGGCGGTCTGACCAGTTGTCCGACACCTACTCCTCGCTCTGTTTCGACCACAACGTGATCTCCCTGGGCAAGTTCAAGGTTGCCGGCGTTGAAATCAAACATCTTGCCGGCTTTACTAAACTGTATAGTTGCGATATATGACAAAAAATCCTCCTTATTTTATGTTTACACCCATGGCCATAAATAATTGATCCAAAGCCAACTTGGGGTTTGCGTTGCGCTGGACATCGCGTCTGGTCTCATAGATGCGTTCCAACAGTTCAAGATTGCGCGGGAATGATCGTCGCGCAGCGATTGATTCAATTGCCGGTCTGAGCGAACGGTTAACAATGTCTCCGCTTCCCGCTCCAAGATGTACAGCATCACGGAAGAAGGAAATCAGCATGTCGAGTAGCTCCAGAGTTGACTCCCGATTGCCGGAAAGTTCCTCGGATGCATTAAAAACAGACGATATATGATGAATACTCATCTGCTCGATCCTGGAGAGCACAGCTTCGCGACGTGCTATCAATGCTTCATTGTCGAGCTCCAGTGCTTTCTGCAGACTTCCACCCGACATTGGTGCAACGAGCGCAGCAGCCTCCGGAGTCATTCCGCATCGCTCAAGGAGTGTAGCTATGTGCTCATGAGAGAGCGGGGCAAACCTCATCAGTTGGCAGCGAGATCGGACAGTCGACAGCAACATCCCGGCATTTTCTGTCAGCAGGATAATCAGTGCATTGCCGGGCGGCTCTTCCAGTGTTTTCAGCAGGGAGTTCGCTGAATTCACGTTCAGTCGCTCGGCTGGATCTATAATACATACTTTGCGAGGAGATTCGTATGGCCGTAACGATAACTCACGCTGCATTTCCCGTAACTGGTCGATACTGATATCCCGTTTGTCAGGCAATGGGGAGAGCAGATGTACGTCCGGATGATTGCCGCCCTCAATCTTTCGGCATGAGGTGCAGACTCCGCAGGCGTCATCCGGCAATGCAGTGCAGAAAAGCGCTTGAATCAGTGACAGCGCAGTCTTTTTACGACCGCAGCCGGGAACACCCTCGAACAGATAGGAGTGAGCGGTTTTGCCACTTAACAGGGAGCGGCGCAGGACCTCAATAATTCGATCATGTCCAAGAATGTCAGCGAACGGCACGTAATGGCTCCGCCAGCCGTGTCAAAATCTGTGTGGAAATGGAAGCAAAAATATCTTTGATCGTGGCAGCCCCGTCAATTACGAGAATACGGTCCGGTTGCTCCGTTGCCAGTTGTAAATAACCGGCACGAACTCTCTGATGGAAAGACAACTCTTCCAGCTCAAATCGTTCCTCTCTGGGACCTGCGGTTGCATTGATTCTGCGCCGGGCCCGTTCGAGGCCGACAGACGCATCACAATCTATGAGAACCGTTAGATCAGGTGATACACCCTGGCAAGCGAGACGATTGAGGTTCTCAATGACGCCCCGGTCAATGCCGCGCCCAAAACTTTGATACGCCAGAGTCGCATCACAAAAACGATCACATAATACGACATTTCCCGCTTCAAGGGACGGCGCAATAACCTCGGTAACGTGCTGGGCGCGAGCTGCGGCGTACAGCATCAGTTCTGACAGGGGGGAAAGCGTCTTGTTTTCAGCATCCAGCAGGATTGTACGGATCTTATCTGCAATCGGGCATCCACCCGGTTCGCGGGTGAGGGTTGTCTGTATTCCGCGAGCTGTCAAAAATTCAGCCAGATTCCTGATCTGGGTACTTTTGCCACTTCCTTCAACACCCTCTAATGTAATGAATAAACCCACGCGCCGCACCTTGTTTTTGGAGAGAAACCCAATATTATATGAAAAGGGGTGAATTATAGGGAAGCGCCCCTGATTTATCAACTTAAATTCCCATCGTCTGTGCGTAACCGGCGACTTTCGGTTGCCAAAACAACATCAGGTGACTATAGTCAGGCAGTATTGAGGAATCGCATGAATTCAAATGTTCAACAACTCGAGCAGCTTCTGGAATACACGTTTTCCGATCAATATCTCCTTGTTCAAGCCGTGACGCATCCATCCTATTTGCATGAAATAAACGGGAAAACAGGTGATTACCAGCGTCTTGAATTCCTTGGTGATGCGGTGCTGGGTATGCTGTTGGCTGAAATGCTGTATGTCCGGCATCCTGATTGGGATGAAGGTGCATTGTCGCAGCTACGCTCTCGTCTTGCCGGTCAGGATGTATTGGCGGATAGGGCGCGATCCTTGGGTATCGGTAGCTTTTTTCTGCTTGGACGCGGGGAGGAGTCTACTGCCGGTCGGGAAAAAGATTCAATTCTTGCTGACATTCTGGAGGCGATAATTGCCTCCATGTATATAGATGGGGGGCTTCAGGTCGCCAGGGCTTTCGTTGAACGGCTTTTTGAAGAGGTGGCAGAAAAACCGGAGTTACTGATACTGGGGCGTGACTCAAAGAGTGAACTACAGGAATATTTATCCTCTCTTGATCAGTTACCACCCGTTTACCGCCTCGCAGAGGAATCCGGACCAGCACATGACCGTCTCTTCCGTTTTTGCATTTATATAGATGATAAATGTGTTGGTGAAGGGCAGGGGAAATCAAAGAAAATCGCACAGCAGGCCGCAGCCGCTGATACCTTGAAAATACTTCGGAAGACCGCCGGGCAGGGTGTGTGAAAACCGTCACGGTCCCTTTTTTCATCAGTCACCAGGGATGCCCGCATACCTGCGCTTTTTGTGACCAGCGCACCATTTCGGGAGCACGTGGCGAAATTCCAACCGCTACCCAGATTCGTGAAAAAATTAATCTCTGGCAGTCAACAGCGGGAGACCGCCAGTTGGAAGTTGCTTTTTTTGGCGGCACCTTTACTGCCCTGCCGGAGGAGATTCAAAGCAGGTTGCTGGCTCCGCTACAGCATTTTATTCAGGACGGGTCGCTTGGTTCGGTTCGCATTTCGACCCGCCCAGATTATATCGATGACGAACGAGTCATGTGGTTGGCCGAACGCGGCGTGCGTACAATCGAGCTTGGGGTACAGTCCTTTGATGATGCCGTATTAACGGCATCTGGTCGAGGCCATTCTGCCGCGGATTCTCTGGGTGCCATCCGAAGCATTAAAAAATGCGGTCTTGATGTAGGGGTCCAGTTGATGCCCGGACTTCCCGGTGACTCCCCTGCGTTATCACTCTGTTCGTTGGAACAGGCCATCTTTTCCGGTGCGGATTTTCTCCGAATCTATCCGACCGTCGTGCTTCGGGGAACGGAGTTGGCGCGGCAGTTTGTCGCCGGTGAGTTCACACCCCTCTCGTTTGATCGCGGCATAACTCTCTGTAAATTACTTTTGCAGCGTGCCATGCAGGCGGGTATTCCGGTTATCCGTATCGGGTTGCAGGCTGACGCCGGTCTTGACTCTGAAAGTATTCTTGCAGGTTGTTGGCATCCGGCATTAGGGCAGCTTGTCCGATCACTGTTATATGCCGATCTTGTTGACCGATTCACATCGCCCGGTCAGCAGGTGATTCTGTATTGTCACCCCGCACGCGTTTCGGACACGCTCGGTATGAAACGTAAAAATCTGCATCACCAGGCTGAACGAGGGGTACAGATGCAGGTAGCTGAAGATGCTTCACTTGCGTTGGACGAACTTAAAGTGCAATCTGAGGGTACAAAAGCTATCTACTCAATTATAAAAGATCTTCACTATTCCATTTATGAGGTGTAACCAATGCGTAAAGAATCTCTCAAATTTTTAGAACAACTGCTTGATGCTCCAAGTCCATCCGGATACGAACAACCTGCCCAGCGTGTTTTTCGCGATTATGTCGCTCCATTTTGCGATGAGCTGACAACCGATATCATGGGTAACGTTTTTGGGCGGATCAGCGGTAAGGGAAAAAATCTTCCGAAAGTCATGATTGTTGGCCATACAGATGAAATCGGTCTTCAGGTCAAATATATCGACGATAAGGGGTTCCTCTACTTTGCCGCAGTTGGCGGCGTAGATGCCCACCTGACTCCGGGTAAGAGGGTTGCGGTGCATACCGTTAACGGAGCACTGCCGGGCGTAATCGGCAAAAAGCCGATTCACCTGATGGATGCCAAGGATCGTGAAACCGTCGTCAAGCTGGAATCACAATATATCGATATCGGTGCCAGTGACAAAAAAGAGGCGCAGAAGCTTGTCAGGGTAGGGGACGCCGTTACTTTTGAAAGTTCCTTTACCCGTTTGCATGGTGACCGGGTTGCCTCGCGCGGGTTTGACGACAAGGCAGGGTGTTTTGTTGTTGCCGAGGTATTACGACTGATTGCCGCTTCCGGAAAAAAATTAGCCGTCGACCTGTACGGCGTCTCTTCGGTTCAGGAAGAAATCGGTCTGCGGGGCGGCACTACCAGCTGTTATACCATCAACCCTGATGTCGGCATCTGCGTTGAGGTTGACTTTGCCACTGACCAGCCGGACGTGGAAAAGAAACATAACGGTGAAGTTGCACTTGGTAAAGGACCGATACTTGCCCGGGGTGCCAATATTAATCCGCACCTTTTCGAAATGCTTTCAAAAACAGCAGAGAAAGAAAAAATTGCCATCCAGCACACTGCGAGCCCCCGGGCAACCGGTACAGATGCCAACGTCATGCAAATTTCACGTGGCGGTGTTGCGACCGCATTGGTTAAAATTCCCCTGCGCTACATGCACACGCCCATAGAAACGGTATCTCTTGCTGATCTTGAAAACGCCGCCACATTGCTGGTTGCAGTCCTTAGTCGAATTACCTCACGCGAAGAGTTCATACCGAGATAATAGAATGCATGCACGCGTCAGAACCTGATTGTGGCATCATCGTCTGAGTGCCGGAACATTAATTGGCGGTTAATAAGAGTTTGTCTCCGTTTTTGCTGCGGATAAAAGTATACATAATCGCCGGACCATTTCCCTTGACTTGGTCAGTGCCCTATACTAACTTCTATAAAATTTTCATCTGCAAGGAGATGTCCATGCAATATGACAAACTGGTTGAAGGGTTAACCTTCGATGATGTTCTACTTGTTCCTGCCCATTCGTTGATCCTTCCTCGTGACGCCAACCTTACTACTCGAATTTCACGTAATATTCATCTCAACATACCACTGGTCAGTGCGGCCATGGATACGGTTACCGAAGCCCGGACCGCAATCTGCATGGCCAGGGAAGGTGGCCTGGGGATTATACACAAAAATCTCAGCATTGAGGCACAGGCCTATGAAGTTGACAAGGTAAAAAAGAGTGAATCCGGTATGATCGTTGATCCGATCACCATGCGCCCGACACAGAAAATCAGTGAAGCTCTTGACATTATGCGGCGCTACCGTATTTCCGGAGTTCCGGTCACAAAGGCCAACGGTAAACTGGTGGGTATTCTGACCAACCGGGACCTGCGCTTTGAGACAGATTTTGATCTGCCGATTTCGGCGCGCATGACAAAGCGGAATCTCGTGACCGTGGAAGTGGGGACGACGCTGGAACAGGCGAAGGAGCACCTGAAGCATACTCGCGTTGAAAAACTGCTGGTGGTGGATAATGACCGCTTCCTGAAGGGTCTTATCACCATCAAGGATATTGAAAAGGTTAAAAAATATCCATTGTCATGCAAAGACAGCCTTGGCCGCCTGCGAGTCGGTGCTGCGGTCGGGCCGACTGCTGAGATGGAAGCTCGCATGGAAGCGCTGATAAAAGCAGGCGTTGATGTGATCGTTATCGACACTGCCCACGGACATTCCCAGGGGGTTATCGATGCTGTTCAACGGGCGAAGTCACTATTCCCCGGTTGTGAAATCATTGCCGGTAATATCGCTACTGCCGAAGCGGCCGAGGCGTTGATCAAAGCCGGAGCTGATGGGATTAAAGTGGGAATCGGCCCCGGTTCAATCTGCACAACCCGTATCGTGGCTGGTGTAGGAGTCCCGCAGATTACTGCAATCCATGAATGTGCCCGTATGGCCCATAAATATGATATTCCGGTTATTGCAGACGGTGGTGTCAAATATTCCGGAGACCTTCCCAAAGCGGTGACTGCAGGTGCTGACTGTATCATGATCGGTTCACTGTTTGCCGGTACAGAAGAGTCTCCCGGCGATACCGTTCTCTATCAGGGGCGAACCTACAAGAGCTATCGCGGAATGGGCTCGATAGGGGCAATGAAAGACGGCAGCAAGGATCGTTATTTCCAGTCGGATGTTGGTGATGACGTCAAACTGGTGCCGGAGGGAATTGAAGGTATGGTTCCGCTGCGTGGGCCGCTATCGGCAAATATCCACCAACTGCTTGGAGGACTCCGCTCCGGAATGGGATACACCGGTTGTGGAAGTATCAAGGAACTGCAGGATAAAGGCCGTTTTATCCGTATTACCGGTGCCGGGCTTAAAGAATCTCATGTACACGACGTTACGATAACCAAAGAAGCACCTAACTACCGTGTAGGTGGTTGACAGTCCGACATTTAACTGCCCCGGTTCTCACTGCCGGGGCATTTTTTATTTTGAACCGTTTCAAATGTTGACATCTTTACAACAATGAGATATTTGATACAAGTTAAATAGGATCACAGTTATCTCGTTTCCCGTACATTTATTCCCGACCCGAATACCAAAACCTTATTGTATTATTTTCCAAATTGATTCATCCAAAGGCGGACGTATGTCTGATATTCATACCCAGAAAATCCTGATTTTAGATTTTGGTTCCCAATATACGCAGTTAATTGCCCGCCGTGTTCGTGAAGCCCATGTGTACTGCGAACTCCACCCGTTTGATATGGATCTGGAATCAATCCGGTCCTTTGCACCATCAGGAATCATCCTTTCCGGAAGTCCCTGCTCGGTCTACGATCAGGATTCACCTTCAATCGCCGGTGACCTGTTTGAGCTTGGAATTCCGGTACTCGGGATATGTTACGGTATGCAGCTTATGAGTCGCCATTTTGGCGGTGAGGTCGTTCCGGCTGGAAAACGCGAATTCGGTCATGCTGAATTACTGGCTTTCGGCCAGCCGGGACCGTTGTTTGACGGATTCTTTGTTGAAGGTTCAAGCCCGGTCTGGATGAGTCATGGAGATCATGTTTCCCGTGTACCTGATGGATTTGAAATAGTTGCCAGAACATCCAATGCTCCGGTCTGTGCAATCCAGAATATCAGCAGAAATCTGTATGGAGTGCAGTTCCACCCGGAGGTGAACCATACACCCCGCGGAGAACAGTTTATCGATACGTTCGTGAGAAAGGTCTGTGGCTGCAACGGACAATGGACTCCGGGCCAGATAATTGAAGACTCCGTTGAACGCATCCGGGCCCAGGTTGGTACCGATACCGTAATTCTTGGTCTCTCCGGCGGCGTTGATTCTTCGGTTGCTGCAGCACTGATCCATAGGGCCATTGGCTCTCAACTAACCTGTGTCTTTGTAGATAACGGCCTGTTACGTCTTGGTGAAGGTGACCAGGTTATGGCGACTTTTGCTCAGAATCTCGGTGTAAAAGTTGTCAGGGTTGATGCAGAAGAGCGTTTTCTTTCTGCACTGGCCGGAGTCAGTGACCCTGAAAAAAAGCGTAAGATCATCGGTGCGCTGTTTGTTGATATATTTGAAGAACAGTCAAAATTGATCAAAGATGCAAACTGGCTGGCTCAGGGTACTATTTATCCGGATGTCATCGAATCTGCCGGGGCAAAAACCGGTAAGGCCCACAATATCAAGAGCCATCATAATGTTGGCGGGCTACCGGACTATATGAAGCTCAAACTGCTTGAGCCGCTCCGTGAACTATTCAAGGATGAGGTTCGCGCTATTGGCGAAGAGCTTGGTCTGCCACGTCAGATGGTGTGGCGTCACCCATTCCCTGGTCCCGGACTTGGTGTGAGAATTCTTGGCGAAGTAAAAAAAGAGTACTGCGATATTCTACGCCGGGCTGACGCGATATACATTGAAGAACTGTATTCCGCGGGTCATTACGACAAAATCAGTCAGGCCTTTGCTGTGTTTCTGCCGGTTAAGAGCGTTGGGGTCATGGGCGATGGCAGGACCTATGAATACGTTGTTGCGTTGCGGGCGGTTGAAACTAAAGATTTTATGACTGCCGGATGGTATCCGATGCCCTACGAAGATCTTGCCCGCATCAGTGGCCGTATTATCAATGAGGTAAAAGGAATTAACCGTGTCGTATATGATATTTCGAGTAAACCTCCGGCAACGATTGAGTGGGAATAGTTTGAATATACGCTGGATAGTGGATTGCGCATGAAATTTACTCTGATATACTGGTTTACCGAATTTAACATTGCTGAAAATGGCATTGAATTTTTTTAAAAAGGAGCAGAAGCATGAGTGTACCAACGCGGTATGTAGATGACTCAGTGAAAGGTTTTATCACCTGGAGCATCATTTGGGGAACGATTGCGGTCGTGGTCGGTATCCTGATCTCCCTGCAACTGGCCTGGCCGCAGCTGAATGTTGCGCCCTACCTCACCTATGGCCGTTTGCGTCCGATCCACACCAATGCAGGAATTTTCGGCTGGGGAATCGGCAGCTTCATAGCCATGTTTTTTTACATTACGCAGAGACTGACCAAAACGCCGCTCTGGAGTCCGAAATTGGCGAGGGTAACACTCTGGATATTCAATGTTGCCATTGCATCTGCGGCGGTAACACTGGCCATGGGTATAAACCGCACCAAAGAATATGCAGAACTGGAATGGCCGCTGGCAGTCATTGTCGCAATCATCTGGGTACTGTTCTCCATTAATGTGTTCATGACAATCCTCAAGCGCAAGGAAGAGCAGATGTATATCTCGCTCTGGTACATTATGGCGGCCCTGGTTGGCGTGACGGTCCTGTATGTTATCAATAACCTGGGAGTTCCGCTCCATCTCTTTAAATCGTACTCGGCTTTTTCCGGAACCAACGACGCTAACGTGCAGTGGTGGTATGGCCATAACGCTGTAGCCATGGTGCTGACCGTTCCGCCTCTGGCAATCTTCTACTATTTCCTCCCGAAAATCAGTGGAAACCCCATCTACAGTCATCGTATGGGCATAATCGCATTCTGGAGCCTGATCTTCATGTATCTCTGGACCGGAGCACATCATCTGCTCTGGACACCGATTCCAGACTGGATTCAGACATTGGCAATGGCCTTTTCGATCATGTTGATTGCCCCATCCTGGGGTGCCGTCTTCAACGGGTATCTGACGATGGGCGGTAAGTGGGAGCAGATGAAAACCAATTATCTGATCAAATTCATGATTGTCGGGATCACCTTTTACGGCCTGCAGACCCTGCAGGGGCCGATGCAGGCGATTCGCTCCTTTTCAGCATTTATTCATTACACCGACTGGGTTCCGGGGCATGTTCACATGGGTACCATGGGATGGGTCTCGATGGTGTTGTTCGGTGCAACATATTATGTAACCACGACGCTGAATGAAACTGAGATTTACAGTGTCAAGCTGGCGAATGCGCACTTCTGGCTGGTTCTGGTGGGACAGTTGATCTATTCCATTACCATGTGGATCGCCGGTGTTCAGCAGGGGAGCATGCTGCTGGCGACAAATCCGGACGGAACGCTTCACTACAGTTTTATGGAAACCATGATTGCAATTTTCCCGTATTACAAAATACGTGCGGTAAGTGGTTTTATCTATCTGGCCGGATTGTCGCTGTTTATCTATAACATCTACAAAACGTTTCAGAAAGGCGCTGAAGCTCGAGCTGCAAGAGCATAGCTTTCCTGATGGCGTTTCAGTGTGAAGGGGCGTTGCAGCTACATCGCACGTAATAAGTTATAACTTACTAAAATCTATACAAACGAGGACGATACTATGTTGGAAAAAAATCCCGTTATTTTTATCATTCTGGCCTTTGTCGTGATTATGGTTGGCACCACGATTACTATGATTGCGCCTTTCAAGTGGATTAACGGCCCCGGAGATATGATTGCTGAAGTAAAGCCATATACGCCACTACAGCAGGAGGGTCGTGACCTCTATATGCGTGAAGGGTGCAACAATTGTCATTCCCAGACCGTGAGGACGCTTGCTTCTGACGTGGAAAGATACGGCTATGGCGGTTCCTATTCAAAATCCGGCGAATTTGTGTATGACCGCCCCCATCTCTGGGGATCACGTCGTACCGGGCCTGATCTTGCCCATATCGGCCTGAAATACCCTGATCCGAATGGTGCATGGCATCGAAAACATATGGCAAACCCCCAGTCGGTTGTCCCCGCTTCAAATATGCCGTCATACGCTTTTCTGAATGTACCGCTCGATACCACCTATTCCGAGCGCAAAATGAAGCTTCTCAAGTTCCCCTATACTCAAGCAGACCTGGATGATCTCAAGGGTAAAACCGAGATGGATGCCATTATTGCCTATATGCGCAAGCTTGGAACCGATATTCCGGTAAAAAAAGCTGAGGCTGCAATGGTGGCACCGGCAGCTCTGAGCAATCCGTTTACCGACCTGAAGGCGGTCGAAAAAGATGCTGAGTCGATGTACAAACAGCATTGTGCTTCATGTCACGGAGAAAAACGCCAGGGTTCTATCGGCCCTGCCCTGAAAGGGTCTGCCAAAACTGATGCAGATCTGTATAAAATTATATCACAAGGGGCTGAAGCCAATGGAATGCCTTCTTTCAGCGGTTCACTTGACGAACAGAAAATCTGGAAACTGGTAACCTACATTAAGAAGGATATAAATTAATGATAGATGCACGGTTTGTTTTCTTACTGTTGACAGGTTTTTTGCTGGCTATTCTTGGTGCCATTGCTGTGGCGACGATGAGCAAAAATCGCAAGGAAAAGCTTGAAGAACCGAAACACAGGATGCTTGAGGACGACTAATATTTATTTACAAGGAGCTGAAATATGTCAGAACAGCATGAATACGATGGAATAAAATATCGCGATGAAAAAAGTTCTCCCGGCATCTTCAGATTACTTTTTACTGTTTTGGCGCTGTGGGGCGTAGTCTTTATGGGATACTATCTGTTCAGTGGATGGAGTTCACAGGCTGAAGCCGACGCTGCAAAGAAGGCACGTTCTGAACAAAAACAGCTCGCTCACAAAGCAGTTGAGACAACCGGGTCATCTTCCGGTACAAGTGGTCACAAGGTTGAAGCGTACGTTGCTGCCGGTAAACAACTGTTCAGCAGTCTCTGCGTCTCTTGCCACGGTGAAAATGCCAAAGGTGGCGTCGGCCCGGATTTGACGTCTTCGAAATATAAATACGGTAAATCACGACTTGATATTACCAAATCAATATCTGAAGGCAGACCGGGCGGTATGCCGTCCTTCAGCAGCCAGGTTGATAAGGAGCAGGTTGAAGGTCTTGTTGAATTTGTGCTCACACTGAAATAGAATTCCTCGCTAAATTACTGCTGTTCAGGAGGGTAGGCTTTTGGCGCTTATATCATTCGAAGAAATCATGTTTACTATTATGTCCGCAACGCAGGACACGTTTAAAAGTTACATGAATATCGACCTTCTTGCCGGAAAGGTTGAAAAAAAAGTTGAGCCGGTGGATTCAGATGTGACCGGTATTGTCGGCATTGCCGGTGACCGGGTTGGTTACATCATTATCGCCACAAACAAGGCAAGTGCTCAGCGCGTTGCCAAAGAGTTGTTGATGGTTGATGAAGCCGACGAAGAATGTATACGTGATGCCATGGGAGAACTGGCGAATAATATAGCCGGAGTATTTAAGACCAAATATCACGAACAATACGGCAGTGTCGCTTTAGGCCTGCCACTCGTTGTTTCGGGACAGCTGAGGGCAATGTCAGAGCCACCCGAAGCCAACGAAAAGACGAGTATCAACGTTCAGTGTAAGGGAGTGACAATACCTTTCAAAACGGTAGATGGTTCAATATCCATTACCGTTATGGTGTACATGTAGTTTTGCATCAGTGATGTTTCCATCCCCTTTGCTCTTCCCCATTGTGTCCGAGCGTGCAGGGTGTGCTGTACCGGCATCCCGCACGCAAAGACACTGCATTCTGCCCGTCCAATGATATGAACACAATACTTGATAAATATGGCAGCTTATTACGTGAGGTTGATGAGTGGTTTCGCCGCTGCATGAATCTGCATCCGGGTATGATAGCATGTCGGAATGGCTGTTCTGAGTGCTGCCGGGGGCTTTTTGATATCACCCTCCTTGATGGTTATTATCTCAAGCGCGGCTTTGACAGACTCCCCCAATCAGTGAAGTCTGAGCTTATACTGGCTGCATCCCGGCGTCTGGAGCGACTCTCTCTTATCAATACAGAGTTTATAGAACCGTGGCTTCTGAATGTTATTCCTGATGAAGATTGGGATGAACTTATGCCGGAAGAGGATGAAACGCCCTGTTTGCTGCTGTCTGAAAAAGGTGAATGCCTTGTGTACGATTATCGTCCGATGACGTGCCGCCTGAACGGAATTCCATTGATTGATGTTTCAGGCGAAGAACTGTTTGATGAATGGTGTACCTTGAATTTCACAGGGACAGACCCGAGAATACTGCATGATCTGCGTTTTACCTTTATTCAGCTTTTTTCCAGGGAAATGAACCTGTTTCAGGAGTTGGTTCGTGGCCAGACCGGTATCATATGTAATGAAGTCGATCTGTTTATACCTGCTGCGATAATGGTGGATGACGAAAAAATTATATCGGCAATCAAGAACATATATGTGGTTCATAGTCCTGATACTAATGATAATCACGTAAAACAGTTCACTATTGATCATCACGAATAACTGCAGAAATCTTCATGTATACCATCGTGAATGCACTTCCTTCTCCCTTCAACTACATCTAAATATTTACCATTTATCGTACTTGACTTGATTGTGTCGCTATCTCGGCTATCATGTATGAAGACTGGCGAAAATATGTTTGATTATAGACCGTAGTCCGGCACGTGTTGTGATGCATTTTTATGGAGGCGAAGATGTTGCTGCGTCCTGATAGTGATAATAAAGCGAGTATCAAAAACAAAGTTACTTTAACGGTATTTGTCACTGTTACTGTCATGGTTCTCGTCGTTTCCTGGATTCTCTTCTCCTACTTCCATACCGTTCTTCGGGATTCAATATTTAAACAGCAATTTACACTGGTTTCTGAAATTGCAGAACAGTTAAACGGGCGTGTTGAACTTGCACGACATCAGCTGTCTCTCGCTGCAACCAATATCGACAGTAGTGTTCTTTCGAACCCTTTAGAGCTTCAGCGAGCTCTCACGGCTGCAAGCCCGACAAGTATGATTTTTGACGCCGGTTTTCTGGTGATCGGAACAGGTGGAAGAGTTCTTGCCGAAAGTATGGGCTATTCTGAACTGGTCGGGAGGGATTTTGCATCAAATGAGTACATAATCCGTGCACTCAAGTCAGGAACACCGGTACTATCAAAACCTTTCCAGTTCACTGTTCCTCCCAACCCTGCAATGATCGCCATGGTCGTTCCCATACGGGATGATAATGACCGCGTTATCTGTCTTCTCGCAGGATATCATTCACTCGACTCGGATGAATTCCTGACCAGCCTTTCTTCAAAGGGCATCGGTACGGGGGGATATCTGTATCTTATTAATAACAGAACTATTCTGTCACATCCTGACAAGTCTCGTATTCTTGAAGTAATACCGGAAGGCAAAAATAAGGGCATTGATAAGGCGCTACTTGGATTTGAAGGGTCCCTTGATAACGTGAGCTCAAAAGGGCAGCAAGTATTAAGTTCATTCAGGAAAGTTGGCGATACCGGCTGGATTCTCGTGGCTAATATCCCCTCTGATGAGGCGTTCAAACCACTTACTGAACTTGCGTATAACGCCATAATGCTTTCCGTATGCGGAATTATAATCTCGCTACTGGTGGTATGGTTTGTAACCAGGGGCTTAACAAGACCGATCAGTTTGTTAACGCACCATATCGATTCTTTTACATCTGGAGTTGATGCGTGGCAACCGATAGAGATAAAAACCGGAGATGAAATTGAACGGCTCTCTGTCGCGTTTAACACCATGCTTGGAGAAATGAACAGTGCCAAACAGATGCTTAAAGACGAGAGAGATTTTTTCAGTGGCGTTATTCAGAATGCCGCTGCCCCGATGTTTGTCATTGACTCTAATCACACTATCCTCTTTTGGAATGATGCCCTTGTCAAACTGACAGGTAAAAGTTCACGTGAGATGGTTACGACCAAACTTCAATGGTCGCCGTTTTATACGTCTGAGCGCCCCGTTCTTGCTGATCTTGTTATTGATCACAATCTTAAGCATATTGATAAGTACTATTCAGAATTCGAAAGGTCACGATTTATTGATGGGTCGTATCAGGCAGAGGGGTGGTTTGACGATATCAACGGAAAACGGCGCTACCTGTTTTTTGAGGCATCTCCAATCATGAACAGCCACAATGAAATTGCTGCTGCCGTTGAAACGCTTGAAGATATCACGGATCGAAAACTTGCACAGGAAAAGTTGTCCAGCCACAATATCTTTCTGCAGGAAATTCTGGATACTATACCGAATCCGGTGTTCTACAAAGATATTACGGGTGCCTATATCGGCTGCAATAAATCGTTTCAGGCATTTGTCGGGCGCTCGCTTCCTGATCTGATCGGTAAAACTATAGCTGATATTATGCCCGGAATATACGCGGTGGACACGTTACAGCATGATGCCGAAGTAATCAGCGGGAGATCTGGATTCAGTTATGAAAGTGAATTGCTGCGTTACGACGGCCAGATACGTCATGTATTGATTACCAAGGCGCCCTTTTATTCGATAGACGGTGATTTGGGCGGCATTGTTGGTGCTTTTGTCGATGTAACGGAACAGCAAAAGCTGGATGAGCAGACTCGTAAAATGTCACGCGCGGTTGAGCAGAGTCCTGCGACTATTGTTATTACTGATGTTGATGGGAATATTGAATACGTCAATCCTAAATTTTTACAGACAACCGGATATACCTTTGCTGAAGCCATTGGCCAGAACCCCCGTATTCTCAAATCAGGTGAATTGTCTCCTGAGGGGTACGCTGAATTATGGAAAACGATTACCTCAGGCAGGGAGTGGCGGGGGGAGTTCCATAACATGCGTCGGGACGGCACATTATATTGGGAATATGCCTCAATTTCACCTCTGTACGACAAGGAACACCGGATTTCCGGGTATCTGGCGATCAAAGAAGACATCACTGATCGAAAAGCCGTAGAGGCGGAGCTGGCAAATAGTCGATTGGAACTTGAAGAAAAACATGGACAGCTGGAACATCTCTTCAGTCAGGTGGAACTAGCCAAAAGAGAATGGGAGCAAACTCTTGACCATTTGCAGGATTTTGTGATTTTGACCGATGCCGACCACAGAATCCGCCGCTTCAACAAGCTGCTGTCGGAGGCAACCGGTAAACCTTATGCCACTCTGCTCGGTAGTGACTGGAGGGAGCTCATTTACGCCGCAGGATTCCGTTTTGTAACGTTTGACGGTGTCAGTGGGGAAATGCATCATCCGGGTTCCGGCAGAACCTATGACATCACCATATATTCGATAAAAAATGTTGACGAAGTAACGGGCTATGTCGTTTCGCTTAATGATACAACCGAATTGCGCATAGCAACACAAGAACTGGAAAAGACCTACTCTGAGTTGAAAGAAGCACAAGTTCAGATATTTCAGCAGGAAAAGATGGCTTCTATAGGTCAACTTGCTGCGGGAGTAGCTCATGAAATAAACAACCCGATGGGGTTTATATCCAGTAATCTGACTACGTTGAATAAATACATCGACCGGCTGTCGGAGTTTATCGCGGCCGGAGATCAGATTCTGGTCGCATCTGCCGGCAGTGAAGAGACCGAAAATCTGAAAGCGTTGAGAAAGCGGCTCAAGATCGACTACATCATGGACGATTCGCGGCAGCTGATTACCGAAAGCCAGGACGGTGCCGGTCGGGTGCGGCGTATCGTCCAGGATCTCAAGAGCTTTTCCCGGGTTGATCAGGCAGAGAGTGCACTGTTAAACCTCAACGACGCGCTCGAGACTACAATCAATATCGCATGGAATGAAATCAAATATGTTGCCACTCTCACCCGTGAATTTGGAGATATTCCCGCCATAAAATGTCATCCACAGCAGCTGAATCAGGTATTTCTCAATCTGCTGGTGAATGCAGCCCATGCACTTGGCAACAGCCAGGGGATAATCACAGTTCGTACCTGGTATGAGGAGGAACATGTCTTTGTTTCAATAGCCGATACCGGTTGTGGCATTGCCGAAGACATTCAGAAAAGGATTTTTGAACCATTTTTTACAACAAAAGAGGTTGGCAAGGGAACGGGATTGGGGCTTTCCATCAGTTATGACATTATTCGTAAGCATGGTGGGAGCATCACTGTTGAAAGCGAAATTGGCCGCGGCGCCACCTTTATCGTCAAGCTGCCGGTGGATGGCCCTAAAGAGTTGGAAAGTGCAGAAATTATAGAGCAGGTGTAAGGTCGATGTGCAGACTGTAATGCCAGATTTTTTTCAATATAATGCCGGCGACAACTGGTGGGCTGCGAAGAATCTCTTGGAAACCCCGTACCTGAGTAACACATCAGAATTTCTGGAGGGTAGGTAATGAAAGAACATCCCGTTATTCTGGCCGTAGATGATACGCCGGCAATTCTCACTATACTCTGCTCTATTCTGTCTCAATGCGGCTATCAATGCCTGATGGCCGGTAGTGGAGAACGTGCGTTCGAAATCGTTGAGAACATACTCCCCGATCTCATTCTTCTGGATATCAACATGCCGGGCATGAGCGGCCTTGAAGTCTGTCGTCGCCTCAAAGCAGAGTCGAGAACAAAAGATATTCCGGTCATTTTTATCAGTGCTGATTACGAAACCGAGACACAGGTTGCAGGATTCAAGTGTGGAGCGATAGATTTTGTCATCAAACCGTTTGAATCAGAAATTCTGTTATTGCGGGTTCGTACCCACCTGGAACTTAATTTCCTGCGTCGCCAGGCAGGAGAACGTGTGGAAGAGCTGGAACGTACCCAGGCGCTTCTTCAGGCAGAGATGGATGCCAGGAATGTCATGCAGGTACAGATGTTCCAGCAGGAGAAAATGGCATCAATCGGGCAAATGGCGGCAGGTGTTGCTCATGAGATTAACAATCCGATAGGTTTCATCTCCAGCAATCTCGGTACCCTGAAAAAATATTTTGCCAAAATTGACGAATATCTGACGATTATTGATAGGGACTGCATCGATGCACTATCGAGGGTCTCTGCAGAGCGGACGCGTCTTAAAATTGACTATGTCATAAAAGACACCGGTCAATTGATTGATGAAAGCCTGGATGGAACGCTACGGGTCAAAAATATTGTTAACGATCTGACAAACCTTTCCCGGCCCGACCAGGTCAAGCCGGTGCGTGCCGACCTGAACAGATGTCTGGAAAGCGCCTTGAATATTGCCTGTAATGAAATTAAATATGTAGCCGATGTTGAACGATATTTTGGAGATATTCCCGAAATTGTCTGCCACCCGCAACAGATAAGCCAGGTATTCATCAATCTGTTGACAAATGCCGGCCAGGCTATTGAAGAGCATGGCATCATAACGATTCGAACCTGGTTAGACCACGAGAATCTGTATGTATCTGTCGCCGATACCGGTAAAGGAATACCGGAAGATATCCGTACCAAAATTTTCGATCCGTTTTTTACGACGAAAGAAGTAGGTAAAGGAACCGGCCTCGGACTCTCAATCAGTTATGACATTATTCATAAACATGGAGGAGATATTTACGTTGAAAGTGAATACGGCCATGGAACGACATTCATCGTCAGGTTGCCGATCCGCGGATTCCCGCAAGATGGCAGCACAAATTATTAGATATTAAAATATTTGAAACATGAATCTACTGAGCTACGGTGTAATAACAAAGGAAAGTTTTCTTGAAAATGCCATTTCAAGTCTCACCATTAGATTGACAAGGGGTGACAATGGACAGCACTTTAAAAGAACGTGGTGAAAATAAACTGTTGGATCGTCTTGACCAACAGTTGCGCTTCACGCAAGAGATTATCAATGCCATCCCCGCGCCGGTATTCTATCTGGATCGTGTTGGCCACTACATCGGATGCAACCGGGCATTTGAACAATTTTTTGGAATGACGCAGCATGAGCTGATCAGCCGCAGTATTCGCGGCATAAATCCCATGCAGCCAAGTGCTGAGCATGAGCGCATGGATAAAGAATGTTTGAAAACAAATCAATCATGTCGCTATGAAGCCCGCCTTGTTGATGTCTCCGGACAGAGTGTTGATGTAATCATAACGAGGGCTCCGTTTCTTTCCGATAAAGGAAAATCCGGTGGTATTGTCGGCACGTTTACCGATATTACCGAACGAAAGCAGAGTGAAATTATATTGAAACAAATGCAGGGGCAGATCATACAGCAGGAAAAGATGGCCTCTATTGGTCAACTTGCGGCCGGTGTCGCACACGAGATCAACAACCCAATGGGGTTTATCACCAGTAACCTGACGTCACTGGGCAAATATGCTGATCGACTTGATGATTATATTGCGGCGCTGCTGCAATCACTTGGTTCCTGTCCGGATCATCCCGGTATGGGTGAACTTGATAAACTACGGCAGAAGCTCAAGGTCGATTACATTATCAGCGATGTACGGGAACTGGTAAACGAGAGTCTTGACGGAGCGAACAGGGTCCGGAATATCGTTCAAAATCTGAAAAGCTTCTCACGTGTCGATCAGGCGGAATGTTGTCGTACAAATCTGAATGAAGCACTGGAAATTACTATCAGTATCGCCTGGAACGAGCTGAAGTACATCACTACTCTTGATCGTGACTTTGGTGAAATTCCGGAAATTACCTGCTATCCGCAACAACTGAATCAGGTGTTTCTTAATCTTCTGGTCAATGCCGCTCAGGCTATGGAAAAACAGGGTAACATACTGGTTCGTACCTGGAGCGAGAGTGACAACGTATTCGTTTCTATTGCGGATAACGGCAAAGGAATGTCTGAAGATGTCATGCAGCGGATATTTGAGCCGTTCTATACAACCAAGGCTGCCGGCAAGGGTACCGGACTCGGCTTATCAATTTCTGCGGATATTATCCGTAAGCACGGGGGTAGCATCGTTGTTGATAGCCAACCCGGTGTCGGTACGACCTTTACCGTCAGATTGCCGTTGAAAAGCCCGTTTGAGCATGGTGATCATGCCGTTTGAAGCCCGGACAAACTGCACGCGATTCGGGACATATGCATATTTAAAAACGGAGAAACGATCTCTAGCGTACCAAGGAGAATGTAATGAGTGAGAATACTGAGCAGATCAAGATCCTCTGTGTCGATGATGAACGCAACGTACTGCGCGCTCTGGAACGCATTTTTTTGGATGACGATTATGAAATAGTTCTTGCCGGATCCGGTGAAGAGGGATTGAAGATCATGGAAGAGTCCGGTCCGTTTCAAGTGGTTGTATCAGATTATCGCATGCCGGTTATGAACGGTGTCGAGTTTCTTAAAGGGGTGTATGAACGATGGCCTGAAACAGTTCGCATCGTTCTCTCCGGCTATGCCGATGCCAGTGCCATTGTTGCTGCCATAAACGAGGGTCACATCTACCGCTTCATCCCCAAACCCTGGAATGATGATGAGCTGCGGGTCACTATACAGAATTGTCTGGAACGTTATTTTCTTCAGAAGAAAAATCATGAATTACTTGATCAGCTTGCCGTAGTTAATCAGGCCCTGGAGGAGAAGGTCCAGTTTCGAACGGAACAACTGGAATTGCGAAACAAGGCGCTTGAGTTTTCCCAGCGCCTGCTCGGAAACCTGCCGGTGGGCGTCGCGGGGATCGATATACATGGCATGATTGCCTACTGTAATGACGTTGCCTCGCTATTGCTGAAAAATGTCTGTGGTGATGTTTTTGGTGCCGATGTGGGTGCGAGCTGTGATTCATCGTTTGGCGCTCTGGTTGAACAGGTGCGTCGTGATAAAAAAGTTGCAACTGAAATTGAACTTGGCGGGACTCGGTGCCGGGTTTTGGGTCGTACCATGGCGTTCAGCGAGAGCGAGGCTGTCGTGCTGGTATTTCTGGGGGTGGATGCGTGAAATCGGTTCTGTTCGTGGATGATGAACAATCCATCCGTAACGCCATTGAGCGCATGTATCTTGAGCGTGATGATATTCGCTGTCTGTTTGCCGCGTCCGGGTTGGAGGGGCTTGATATCCTTAAACGTGAAGACGTTTGGGTAATTGTCTCTGATTATATGATGCCGGGTATGCGGGGCATTGAATTCCTTTCAAAAGCGAAGGGCATACGTCCTGACACACTGCGGATCATGATGACCGCCTTCGCCGATCTTTCAATTGCCATCGATGCCATCAACAAGAGTGAGGCCTACCGTTTTGTGACAAAACCGTGGATTAATAAAGAGTTGATGGACATAGTAGATGAAGCTTTAATGCGCTACCAGTTAATCAAGTCGCTTGAGAGTAATGACGAGACCGTGTATCTATCATTGGCTCAGACGGTGGAACTGAAGGATCCTTACACCAAGGGGCACTGCGACCGGGTAGCAAAATATGCCGTCAAGCTTGCGAAGGCAGCAGGATTAAATGATGCAATGATAGCCGACATAAAGCATGGAAGCTGGCTTCATGACTGCGGAAAAATCGGTGTGCCGGAGACGGTCCTCAATTCTACCGGCAATCTGTCGGTGGATGATTTTGAGACGATTATGCAGCATCCACGGTGGGGGGCCGAAGTTGCCCGCCAGGCACGCATGTCGGAGACGGTCATCAATATAATTCTCTACCATCATGAACGGTTTGATGGAAATGGCTACCCTTCCGGACTTGCCGCGGGGAATATCCCGATAGAGGCGCGTATTGTCGCTATTGCAGACGTATTTGATGCACTCTATTCCGACCGTCCGTACCGTCAGGCATACGACTTTGACAGGACTATCGAGATACTGACCGAGATGACCGAGGCTCATTTTGATCCTCAATTGATGGAGCTGTTCCGATATATTGCAGAGGAGGTACGAGCCAATGGCTGATGAGCATCAACGCATTACAGTTCTCTGTGTCGATGATGAAGAAAATATACTGAAATCCCTGCAGCGCCTGATGATGGATGAGGATTTCGATATCGAGGTTGCGTCATCCGGTGCAGCCGCTCTGGAAAAGCTGCAGACACTTGCCAATGTGGGCCTGATCATCTCCGATCAGCGCATGCCGGGGATGAATGGAGCCGAATTTCTGGGACAATCCCGCACTATTGCCCCGAACGCCGTCCGGATTCTGCTGACCGGCTATTCTGACATCTCCGCTACCATCGAGGCTATTAACCGGGGTGGCGCAAGTCGCTATCTTTCCAAGCCGTGGAATGATGACGAACTGGTACAGGCAGTCCGCGATGCGGTTCGGCAGTATGAACTGATTGCCGAGAACATTCGTCTGAACAGCGTCATCAAACTGCAGAATGAAGAGCTTCACGAGTGGAACAATAACCTCAAGGGACGGGTATTACAGCAGACGACGGCGATACGGAAAAAAAGTGAGGAGCTTCAGACAGCACTTGAAGGATCGCGGGTGAGTTTTCATGGCATCATTGAGGCGCTGTCAAACCTGGTTGAAATGCGCGGTCAGCGGACACACCAGCATTCCCGCAATGTTGCCCAACTGGCAGTAAATGCAGCCCGGGAGTTGGGGATAAATGAGGAGGATCTTGAGACCATCAGGATCGCTTCACTGCTGCATGATATCGGGGAAATCGGTATATCCGAAAGGATACTTATGATGAGTCCGGATACCATGAAGCAGGATGAGCTGCGTGAGTACAGTCAGCATCCGGTGCGTGCACAACTGTTACTCGATAACATCGTCGAACTGCGCCCGGCGGCACTTCTTATACGACATCATCATGAAAATTTTGACGGGAGCGGATTTCCGGACAGACTGTCCGGTGAGAATATACCTCTTGGCTCCAGACTCATTGCTTTTGCCGATCAGATAGACAAGGCTGCCATGATGACTGTCGACGATGTTGCCGATCGGTCACTAGCCCGGGCATCCCTCAATATCGGAAAGGGTCTCGACCCAGAGTTGCACCGTGCGTTCAAAAAGGTTGTTCGCTATTGTTACTTTTCTGATTCAAGACATGAAGGTTCTGAAACAGTGGAGTTGGAGTTAATGCCGGATAAACTTCAACCGGGGATGATTCTGTCGCGCAACATCTCCAGTGGTTCCGGGCTGCTCCTGCTCCATAAGGGAATGGTTCTGGACAACGTAAAAATTGATTCTATAAAGCGCTATTACGGGATTGATCCCGGGAAATCAGGTGTATATGTTCTTGTGAAGAGATAGCGGATGATTGAATTTGATGAAGAACAGAAAAGAATGGTTCTCAAGCTGGTGTACTATGGGCCCGCACTTTCCGGTAAAACCACCAATCTGCTGACGCTTCACGACCAGTTGACCATCGACGGGCGTGGCGAACTGATGCTGCTGGACACGACTCAAGACCGTACGATCTACTTTGATCTGCTGCCGTTCTTCTATGTAGCCCCGTCAGGAATGAAAATAAAACTCAAGGTGTATACAGTGCCGGGGCAGGTTCGCCATGACGCCACCCGCAAGGCTGTATTGCAGAGAGCCGATGGTGTTGTATTTGTTGCCGATTCACATGCTGACCAGATGGCGGTGAATTTTGAAAGTTTCGATAATCTGGAGAAAAATCTGGCGCTGGTAGGACTTTCTATCGAACATCTCCCTCTGGTGATTCAGTTTAATAAGCGGGATCTGACCGACATCGTATTAGAATCTGATGTCAGGAGCGCCTGGGGGCCAAGCGGACTGCCGGTCGTCATGGCCTCGGCTCTGAAGGGGTGGGGCGTTCTTGAAACGTTCAGGGAGATACTGACTCTTACGTTTGACGCTGTCAACGATCGATATGGGCTGACAGCCCGTTTCGGCGTTGAACGGGACGACTTCCTGAAAGAGATACTTGCGGTGCAATGATGGATGCACGGACCTCACACATAGACTTTATTGTTGGTGAAGACAGGCGCCTGTCTCAGATTATTTCCCGTGCAGAGGTCGAGCCGTTGTTGCGAAGCATGATCAACGCCGGCCCGGTTTGGGCGGCCATTCTGGATGAAAACTGTGTACCGCTGTGCAGCCAGGGTGATGACAAACCCGCTGAACAGTATCATGAAATTCGCCACCCCCTTCTGGTCGAAGGCGAACCTCAGGGAATGTTGGTGATATCCGTTGATCCGGCAACATGCAGTGGCGCAGATGCACTGGCCCTCCTGGCCCGTGATGCCCTGCAGCTTACAATCACCAATAATCTCAAACGTATGCTGACGACAGAGATGCACACAACGGTGGTACAGGAGTCTTACGATCAACTGGTGGAAACCAACCAGCGCCTGGTTCAGTCAGAGCGTCGCTATCGTGAGCTGGCGGAACAACTGGAACTGAAAGTGGAAGAGCGTACCGTCGAGTTGCAGAAAGCGTACAGCCGCATGCTGCAGCAGGAAAAACTGGCTGCCGTTGGTGGACTGGCGGCCGGGATGGCTCATGAAATAAACAATCCCAACGGGTTTGTGAGGAGCAACCTGACGACACTGGCCCGATATGTTGAGCGAATGAAAGAAATGCTTAATTGCTATCAGCTTATGATTGCACAGAATACACCACTGCAGCAGCTGCGCGAGGAGAGTGAGCGGCGCCGCAGTGATTTGAAATTGGGTGTTGTGCTTTCTGACACCGCAGAATTACTGGAACAATCCATAGAGGGCAGCGATCGGATCGCTCGCATCGTAGCTGACCTGAAGGCATTTTCCCACGTGGATGAAACGGGATATTCTGATGCTGATCTGAACATTGAGTTGGAACAGACGATTGCAGTGCTGGCATCACAGCTCTCTCCGGGTACAACCATTCTAAGGGAACTTCAGCCGTTACCACTGTTCGGCTGCCGTCCAGGCTTATTCTCTCAGGCATTTTTTAATATCATTCAGAATTCTATCCAGTCCCGTACAGAGGGGCTTCAACTGCGGATATCCAGTAAACGGACGGATAGTGAGATTGTTATTGCGGTCAACGACAACGGCTGCGGAATTGCTGCTCAGAACCTGCAGCGAGTTTTTGAACCTTTTTTTACGACACGTGAAGTAGGTCGAGGAACCGGTATGGGGTTGACGGTGGCACGGGAAATTGTCAGGGCCGCTGGTGGAACTATCGAGATAGAGTCTCTGGAAAGTGCAGGAACAACGGTAACGATACATTTGCCGCTCAGTACATAGCTGACGGCAGATATTGGCCTATGGGTGAATTATGAGTAAGTATGCGGAACTTTTTAAAAATATGGGTGGACAGATTTCTGTAACGGCGGAAACCGAGGTGAATAGTGTGCCTGATACACCGGCTTCAGCCGAGCAGGGGTTTACCCTGCTGTTTGTTGATGATGAGGAGAATGTTCTTAATGCTTTGCGGCGCATATTCATGGAGGAAAACTACACAATTCTGACCGCTACATCGGGTCAGAAAGCTCTTGATATCCTGGGGAAACAGCCGGTACAGCTAATTATCAGCGACCACCGCATGCCGGGTATGACCGGAGCCGAACTGCTGAAGGCCGTTCGCGAAAAGTATCATGATACTATTCGCATCATGCTCACCGGTTATGCCGACGTAAATTCCATAATGGGTGCCGTCAAAGAAGGAGCCGTCTATAAATTTATTACCAAACCATGGAATGACGAGGATTTACGGCTGACGGTTTCCCTGGCGCTGCAGCAGTACGTGCTGATGCATGAAAATCGTAACCTGAAGGAACTTGCCCGCCAGCAACAGACCAGGATTAAAAGTTTTGCCGGCATGTTTGAACAAAACCGCGGCATGCTGGGTGACATTCTGGTCAAGGCCGGACTGATTGGTATCGAGGAACTGAGCTTCGCTCGTAAACAGAAGGATACCAATGAGTTCCTGGGCGATTATTTCGTAAGGGCCGCTATTCTTAGCGAATCAAAGATAATCGCGGCACTGCAGAAAAATCTCGGGGTCGAATTCGTCGACCTTCGGGAAATAACAGTTCCTCAAAATGTGGCTCGCTGCCTCCCTCGGGATTTATGTGAAAAAAGCCGCCTGATACCGATCAGGCTGGAAGGGAGTGTCTTGACGGTCGCCATGGCCGATCCCTCCGACATCATTACCTGTGATAATATCGGGAGGGTGACCGGGTTACGGGTAGTACCGCAGTTGGCCGCCTCCTCTCAGATTGTTGATAAGATAGTTCACGCATGGTCCCTCGCCGAGGGTGGCGAACTGAATGATTTTGATGACCTTGAACCGCTTGATGAGATAGATATTGTTCTGGATGATGAAACGGAGGAGGTAAGTGTTGAGGAGTTGATCGGCTCCTCCAGGGTGCCGCCGGTAATTCGTATTGTCAACTCTATAATTTCCGAAGCGATCCGTTATGGGGCCAGCGATATTCATATCGAGGCAAAGACCAAGTATACCGTTATCCGCTACCGTATTGACGGTATGCTCCATGCGAAGATACGAATTCCGTCAGATCTCCACCCTGCAGTAATCTCACGCATCAAAATCCTCGCCAAGATGGATATTTCCGAGCGACGGCGTCCGCAGGACGGCCGTATTACCGTCAAAGCCAGCACCCGTGTTGTTGACATGCGGGTTTCATCGTTACCTACCATAAACGGCGAAAAGATTGTTATGCGCATTCTGGACAAGAGTGCCGCCATCAAGCGTCTTGATGAATTGGGCGTACTTGAGGATGATTTTCGCAACATTTCCGTCATCACCCGCAAACCGCAGGGGGTGGTCATTGCTACCGGTCCGACCGGCAGCGGCAAGACAACTCTGCTGTATTCAATGCTCGCGGCCATGATGAACTCTAATAAAAACTTCGAGACAATTGAAGAGCCGGTTGAATATTTTCTGGAGGAGGCAAATCAGGTCTCGATCCATGAAAAAATCGGCCTTTCATTTGCCCAGGTACTACGGGCAACACTGCGTCAGGATCCAGACGTGATTCTTGTCGGTGAAATCAGGGATTTCGATACCGCAGATGTTGCCTTCAAAGCTGCCCTGACAGGCCATATGGTCCTTTCCACACTGCACACAAACAGTGCCGTGGCATCCATCACCCGATTGGTTGATATGGGAGTAAAGCCGTATATTATTGCTTCTGCCCTGGAAGGAGTGATCGCCCAGCGTCTGGTGCGAAAAGTGTGCAGTGGCTGTGCTGCCAAAGCAGCTCCTGATACGGGGGTGCTGGATCTGCTGCACGTTCCGCATGATTTTTTTGGTACCGCAATCACTGTTGGCACGGGATGTTCTCAGTGTAACAATACCGGATATCGCGGCCGTGTCGGCATCTATGAGATGTTTGTCATGAACGACGATTTCCGGCAGTTGATTGGTGTGGACTACCGGGAAACAGATCTGCTGAATATGGCTCGAGCCAACGGCATGCGCACTCTTCTTGAGGATGGGCTTGAGAAGGTCCAGCGCGGTTGGACGACCCTTGATGAAATTATTCGGGTTATCGGTCCAACGGTCCGACTGGAGCGAAGTTGTGAATCATGTCAAACAATCATTGATTCCAAGTTCCTCTTTTGTCCTCAGTGTGGATCGTTTCGACACAATTATTGTGAGAGTTGCCGGATGCCGCTGGAGGAAGGGTGGAAAGTATGTCCGTTTTGCGGCAAGGGGCGGGAAGCCGTGCACTGAATAACCACTTGTTTTGGGGAGCACTTTCAATGAAAAACAGAATCCTGCTTGTAGATGATGAGGCCAATGTACTGTCCGCCCTGAGTCGAGCGCTGTTTGATGAGCCTTTGGAAATAACGGCTGTATCCAGTGCAGAAGAAGCGCTCGAAACCATGAAGCGAGAACAGTTCAAAGTTGTTGTGTCGGATGAGCGGATGCTGGGGATGCAGGGGTCTGATTTCCTTTCCCGGGTGCGGAAACAGTATCCCGACACGGTCCGCATCATGCTGACCGGGCACGCGACCCTTGAAGCTGCCATGAAGGCGGTCAATGAAGGTGAAATATACCGATTTTTCTCTAAACCGTGGGACGATCACTATCTGAAATATGCCATTCGGGGGGCTATTGAAAAGTACGATCTGGAAACGGAAAACCGCCGTTTACTGGCGACGGTAAGGCAGCAGTCGCTTGAGATTAAGGTGCTGGAGAAACGCTACCCCGGCATCAGCAGGGTTGAAAAAGACGGTAGAGGGGTGTTTGTCTTGCCGGATATATCTGAGGATGAATTAGGGGATATGCTGGCTGAATGCGAGAATGAGGTTCGCTAGTTCCGGATCCTGACCTCATCTAGCGCAACAACAAAATTACCGGGGAATCCTTTGCGCTCAAAGGATTCCTGGGCTGATTGCGCTGCCTTCAGGGATGAGTAGTGACCCAGGCGAACCCGATAGAACATCTCTCCTCCCACACGTGCTTCCTGCACACCTGTTGTACCGTATGTTCTTCGCAAATTATCGGCGTAGCGATAAGCATTTGACCTGTTTGTAAACGCGGCAACCTGAAGTGCAAAATTTCCGGAGTCATAACTGACCGGTTCCCGATATTCAACTTCCCCTCCGGGGATATCTGTTTTATATCCGAGAGCAGTTACCGTGACTGCAGCCAGACCATCCTGAAGCATTTCCAGTTTGCGTGCAGCTCCTTCCGAAAGGTCAATGATACGCTCGCCGACAAACGGACCGCGATCGTTGATACGCACGATGATTTCCCTGCCGCTCCTCTTGTGACGAACCTTTACATAGACGCCAAGAGGTAGGGTTTTATGGGCGGCGGTCATGTCATACATATCGAACGGTTCACCGCTGCTGGTCGTGCGGCCATGGAACTCACGTCCATAGCTGCTGGCAATTCCCTCCTGCACGAACCCTTTATAGCCGGCAAGCGGTTCATAGCGTTTACCGGCAACAGTGTACGGTCTTTGCTGGGGGGATATTTTTTGATTCTGAGACGGGTAGGTGCGCTGTGTGGTTGCACAGGCGGAGACCAGAAGTACAAGCAGTGCTGCAGACCCGACGGTTATCGTAGAAATTTTATTTATCATGAGTAACTGTCGAACCAGGCGAGTTACTTGTGACCCTTGTGGCATTCATGGCACTCCACTGGCCCGCGATTTAGTTCCCGGTGGCACCCCTTGCAGAAATAATGGGCAACCCGTTGGTCAAACCGTGTCATCGTATGTGCCTTGGTTGGCGTCTTTGTCTTATGACAGGGAAAGCAGGATTCGGCTTTCATCTCAGCCTGATGCAGGTCGTGATTGAAACGGACATTGCCCTTGTCTGATTTGAACGTAAGGAATCGGTCTTTTGTGACAGGATCGATGCTGACGGAATAATCGTTTTCAGCATACGACGAAGATGTATAGCAGAAAGCAGCAAGAATAAGAACGAGACAAAATTGATACCGCATTTGAGCTCCTGCATCGAGTTGAACAATGACGCACCGGTCTTTACTGTCACTACATAACTATCGATTATGTCTGACCGTTGTTCATTCGTGCGATGGTATTGATAAGTTACACGTTGTGACGTACTATCACACATTTCTGTATGAGTAAATAATTGTTAACCAATTTACTTAGAAACAATAGTATTTTCTGATTATACTTCCTGAGGATGCCAGTCATGTCACATTCTTTACCATTTAACTCAACCCCGGTGCATGGTCTGTTCACTCCGCTGCCTCCTGAACAAAAAACTGATGATACTCCCGGATTCTGGGCCATTCTCCAGGGGTTTTCTCTCGTAGTAGCAGCCGGCTCTGAACTGACCCGGTTACCCGAAGGGCCTCTGCCGACGGGTATTGTACCAGAAACGGAACCATTGAAAATAGGCATTTGGCAGGGGAAACCGCTGCGCGCGGTGCGAATCGCCCCGGATGCCGTGCTTCCTGAGGGTGTTGAAGCTCTGCCTTTTCAGGGGGCGGATACGCGGCTTGATGCTGCGGGTGCAACCATAGCGGGGCGAGCTGCCCAGATACTGCACTGGGAACGACGGAGCCGTTTTTGTTCCTGCTGCGGTGCTGAATTACGCCGAATTACCGGCAGTTGGGGAAAATGCTGTACGGCATGTGGCGACGAACACTTTCCTCACATTCATCCATGCATTATTGTGCTCGTCAGACGGGGAAAGGAGCTGTTGCTGATCCGCAATGCAGCCTGGAATCCCGGACGCTTCAGCCTTGTAGCCGGTTTTCTCGACTTTGGAGAGTCCCTGGAGGAATGTGTCCAGCGTGAGGTGCGTGAGGAGGCGGGCATAGAGATAACAAGCATTCGTTATGTGGGGAGTCAGTGCTGGCCATTTCCCAGCCAGCAGATGATCGGATTTCTGGCTGACTATGCCGGTGGCGAGGTAAAACCGGACGGTGTGGAGGTGGTGGAGGCGGAATGGTTTGGCGATGATGCGCTTCCATTGTCACCCGGTAGCAAGCGAAGTATTTCACGCTGGATAATAAATACGTTTGGAGCCCGGTAATGTATCAACAAGGTAAACCGGTGGATTCATTACCGGGCGGTTGGCAGTATGGTGGTAACGTGGAAATGCTTTGTTTTTGAGAGGGAATATACGGATAACCAAGTGATATCGATAAGTTGACGGTATGACTAGAATATACCAGGTACAGAAGCGGCAATGGCGTCACCCGTATCTGCATTTCAAATGTTATTTGCGGTTAAATTCTTTGAAATCAGATTGTTATGCCATTGCCATGCATCTTTTCTATTGACGATTTTACCAATTGGTGGCACAAATACCGTTCGTTTTTCGATGATATTGCAGGAACCTTTCATATAATGAATGGTACACATCACACGGAAGCAGAAGGGGGACAGATGAAAAGAATAGAAACGATGTTGAAAGTTGTCACATTGGCAGCAATGCTGGTGGGGATGATGGTGTGTGCGGCTGGAGCTGCGGACCCGAAGCCGGTACTGAACAGTTCGGATTGTGTCAAGTGTCACTCGAAAGCACCGGAGGCTATTGCAGCCAATGGCGGCGCACACAAAACAGAGGTCAGCTGTCAGGACTGCCACGCCGGCCATCCTCCAACGGTCAGAAAAATTATTCCGCTCTGCAGCCAGTGCCACACCGGTAAACCGCACTACAATCTTACCGGGTGTCTGCGTTGCCATACCAATCCTCATACTCCAAAGATAATTACGTTTGCCAATAATATCACTGATGAATGTGTTACCTGCCATACGCAGCAGATTGCCAAATTCAAACAGGTCAAGAGCAAGCATTCCGCTTTGGCGTGCAGCTTCTGCCACAGTAAGCACGGCAAGATTCCGCTCTGTACGCAATGCCACAAACCACACAGTTCTGAAATGGCTGTTACTGACTGTAAGCGCTGCCACCAGGCCCATTTACCAACGGTTGTGACATATGCTGCCGATACCGCCAACAATATGTGCGGGGCATGTCACAAGAAGGCATTTGAGCTGCACAGCAAAACAGATACCAAGCATAAAGGTGTCAAGTGTGTTACCTGTCACAAAGATAAACACAAAACCATCCCGGTCTGCCAGGGTTGCCACGGCGTTCCGCATCCGGCACGTATGATGGCACGTTTCAGCAAATGTTCCGAGTGCCATAATATTGCTCATGACCTGAACCGCTGGGAAGCCGCGCCGGCAGCTCAGCCGGGGGCTGCAGGAAAACAACCTGCCAAGGCTGTCAAGAAAAAGTAGCTCTCTGTATTGAAACGACAAAAAGAGGCCGGTGGATTTCCACCGGCCTCTTTTTGTGGGAGTAAACAGAAATGCGGGAGTTACACGATGTGAAAATTGGCATGAATAAGTTTTTGCAACTCCTCGATTTTGGTCATGGCGTGTCGGATTTCTTCCCGCTCTGTTGAAGAAAGGTGGTAGGGGTTAAGGTAGTGTGAATCTTTCTGTATTCCTTTCAACGCCTTGATTTGTATCAGAATGCGCTGTTTAGTAAGGATGTGGTAGGCGTCAATGAGATCCTGTGCAAATGATGACGAAAAGCTCCCTTCAGCTTCCAGAAGCGCAATGCGTTCAAGCGTACTGGTCGCAGGAATGCTCTGATTGATTGCGAGAATCCTGACATTCATGACAAGCGGCGCCCATGCAAGCAGCTTTAGATTGAATTCACCATGATGCTCGCCGCTTCCTTCCGTCCAGATCCGGTTCATAAATCCGAGAGCGAGCTTCATCTCAGTTGCGGCTTTGGCCATTCCCCAGAGCACCTGAAAATAATCCCGCTCCATGTTTCGGATCATATCGATTAATTCTGTTGCCAGTTTCTGATCACCAGCTACATAACGGGCATCCGACATGACGATCAGATCCATGACGTTTTTTCCAATATCTTCAACTTCATATCGGACTATTGAAAAGAGTCGCTTGCGCCACTGGCTGAATGAACCCCGCCAGGTCTGATTTGTAGGCATGATATCACCGGTACAGCGCATGAATCCGGCTTCTTCCAATTTGTCAACCAGGCGTTTTGAAAATTCGATAAAATAGCTGTCTGCTGCATCACCCCCGCCGTCTCCGTACACTATTAAATTGTCCTGATCAGTAATAAGGGTCTGTTCTTTACGACCATCACTTCCCATGCTGATAAGTGCAAATGGTACTGGTGGGCGAACCAGACCTGCAGCATCCATTTCCACAAAAACAGTATCCAAAGCGCGGTGGGCGAGTGTATCTCGATAGTCAGTGCATGAGGCATGCAATTCATTCACCGAGTTGATTAGCAGAAACCGTTCCTGCTCAATTTGATTCAGCCCGTCGTGAATCGATTTGAGGTCGGTTCCCTCCGACTCTGCAATTGAGGCAATAAGTTGCTCTTTTTTACAATCCCACTCAATAATCTGGGTATGTTCCGATGTAAGAGTGTTTGAAAGCATCTGCAGGAACGGCTCAATATCTTCGCTTCTGCAATAGCGGGTAATATCTGACAGATCAGGTAGTTGTGTTGGAGGATTAAACACTGAACCTCTCATTTTTGTGACTCCGCAGTAACGTATTCAAGATGGTCTAAATTGAGAACCACTATACCATAAGCCTCGCTGAAGGTAATGTCTTTCGTTGTCTTTTTTGTTCAAATATGCGATAGGAATGTCTGTAAAGTCCAATTGTTGGCGGATTCATTTCGGGTTATTTGTTCAAGAATACCTTCTGATATCCGGTTGTACGTGCAAATGCATTAAATTGGAGCACTACATGACGCTGTCGCAGCGGACTATTCTTATAATTGTCAGCACATTCATTGCCTTGCTTTTTATTCTGGCGGTAACGTCGGATATTATCTTATTAAAAAGTTTTACTTCGCTTGAAAGAGTCGTCGTTGCTGATAATGTCCAGAAAGTAAGAAATGAAATTGAAGAGGGGTATGATGAAATACTCGCCTCTTCACATGATTTCTGCCGCATTATTGCCGCACATGGTGCTTCTTCCCTTAATACCATTCCCGCTTCGTCTCTTGTAAGTCGCCATGTTGATCTTGTTATCTGTTTTTCTGACGATAAAAAAGTTTTATCCTCGCTTGTCGTTAAAAGAGACTCGTCGAACGGTGCTGTTTATACCGCGCAAACATTCGAGCAATTAGGCGAGATCATTCCTCTCGTCAACAAAGCATCTCAGGAGCCCCTGACGGGTCTGGTGATGGTCGATGGCACCCCGACGCTGCTGTCAATCACTCCTATTGCCGATAAACATGTCCTGCTGATGGCGGGCCGGTATCTTGATGCGGAAGAAATCAACCGTATTACCGCATTGACGGAGTTCGTGTTTGATCTGGTGCCGGTATCAGATGGCAATAATCCGCATGAAATCTCTGCTGCGCTGACATCTATCGCGCACGGTGATGAAAACCCGGTGCAGGTTATTAATAAAGATACCGTTGCCGGCTACACACTGTTCAAAGATATCTTTGATCGGCCGGCATTTTTTGCAAAAATTACCGAAGAACGCCTGCTCTACAAACAGGGGAAGGCATCCATCATATATGTCCTCAGCTCATTGTTTGTTGCAGGCGGTGTGTTTTGCTGTGTCATGTTGTTCTTTATACGTGGAACAATTTTGAATCGCCTTGCCGCTCTTACTCAAAAAATGTCAGTTATAACTTCGCAAAGTGATATTGCCGGCCGATTACCTGTTTCGGAACATCAGGATGAACTGAGGGATCTGGCGGTTTCTATTAATTGCATGCTTGAATCTCTTGAGACCGCTGAAAAAGGTGTGCGAGAGAGTGAAGAACGCTACCGCATGCTGTTTGAACGGGCCCCAGATGCAATTATAATTATAGGTCTTGATGGCGATGAAGCCGGTTTGGTTGTTGCTGCCAATCAGGCTGCTGCTGATCAGCATGGTTATTCACTTGATGAATTGTGCAGGTTGAGCATTTATGAGCTGAATACTCCAGAGACCAATAAAATCGCCGGAGATATTTTTGCTAAAATTCTTGGTGGAGAATGGGTAACTGCGGAATTATGGCACCAGAAAAAAGATGGTTCACAGTTTCCGATTGAGATACATGCGGGATTGATAAAAATTAACGGTAAAAAGTATGTGTTGGGATTTGACAGGGATATTACACAGAGAAAAATTACCGAAGAGACCGATCAGCTCCACCTTGAAGAGGTTCGGCAGCTCAACGAAGAATTAAGCCGCAAAGCGATCGATCTTGCGGCTTCGAACAACGAGCTGGAAACATTTAATTATTCAGTCTCCCACGACATGCGTGGACCGCTTACAAGAATATCCGGCTACTGCCAGCTGCTGCTTGAAGATGAGGACATAGTTCTTGACGACTATGTCAGGGAATATATTTCCAGAATCTATGAGTCCGAAAAATGGCTTAATGATATGATTGACGCCTTGCTGCATCTTGCTCAGCTGAGTCGCGTTGAAATCATTTCTGACTGCGTAGACCTGAGTAAAATCGCTGAAGAAACACTACATGAGCTGATTCTGGAAAATCCGGATCGACCCGTAAAAATCAATATAGAACCGGACGTTATTGTATCCGGTGATCCATGTCTTCTTAAAGTGTGCATGATAAATCTGTTGAACAATGCCTGGAAGTACAGTTCACTTAAAAGTGTTACAGAGATTGACTTTGGAATCGATCGGAACGGACCAAACCGAATTTATTATGTCCGTGACAATGGGGCCGGATTTGACATGAAAGATGCGTGGAAGCTTTTCCGTGTCTTTACACGGCTTCATGACTCCAGTCAGTTTGCCGGTACCGGTATCGGTCTGGCGACGGTCCAGCGAATCATTTTCCGTCATGGCGGTCATCTGTGGACAGAGGCCGAGGTCGGTGTAGGGGCGACGTTCTTTTTTACCTTGCCATAGCTACATATAATTCCATTTTTGTATACCCGGAGGATTGGATGTCTCAACAACTCACATTCACTGTCGGCTCACTTCTTGACGACATGGCTTGCCGCTTTCCGAATACTGAAGCTGTTGTCTACCCTGAGCGTGGCATTCGCTACACCTATTCCCAGTTTAATGATGTCTGTCGGCAGGTAGCCAAAGGGTTGCTAAGAATCGGTATCAAGAAAGGTGATAATATCGCCATCTGGGCCTACAATGTCCCTGAATGGCTGCTGCTGCAGTTTGCCTCCGCAAAAATCGGAGCAGTCCTTGTCACCATCAACACCAGCTACAAGTCCGCCGAACTGGAATATATCCTGAGTCAGTCTGACTCTACGTCACTCTTTATGGTGGGATCTTTCAAGGATACCAATTATGTTGAAATACTGAGCAGTATCGTTCCGGAATTGACGACGTCAGAACCCGGCACGCTCAATAATCATAAGGTGCCATGTTTGAAGAACGTTATTTATATCGGTGATGACACCCCGACCGGGATGCTCTCTTTCGATTCCATCATCAAAATGGGAGAGAGCGTTTCTGACGACGAACTGAACGGAATTGAAGCGACGCTTGACTGCCATGAAACCATCAATATGCAGTATACATCTGGTACGACAGGATTCCCCAAAGGGGTCATGCTGACACACTACAACATTGTCAACAACGGCTTTAATATCGGTGAATGCATGAAGTTCACAGAGAATGATCGCCTCTGTATTCCGGTCCCGTTTTTTCATTGTTTCGGCTGTGTTCTCGGTGTTATGGCTTGCGTTACCCATGCCACCACTATGGTTCCGGTAGAAATATTCGATCCGCTTAAAGTTCTTCAGACGATTGAAAAGGAAAAGTGTACTGCCGTTCATGGAGTACCTACCATGTTTATAGCCGAACTTGAACACGCCGATTTTTTGAAGTTCGATCTCAGGAGCCTGCGTACCGGAATAATGGCCGGTTCTCCCTGTCCGACCGAGGTAATGAAAAAAGTTATAACCCAAATGCACGCTTCCGAAATTACTATCGCCTATGGCCAGACGGAGTCATCCCCTGTCATTACCCAGACCCGTACCGACGATCCCATTGAACTGCGTGTTGCCACGGTCGGTCGTTCACTTCCGGACGTCGAAGTAAAAATTGTCGATATTGAAAGTGGTGAACGGCTTCCTCCGGGTAAGCAGGGGGAACTATGTACAAAGGGCTACCATGTCATGAAGGGGTACTACAAGATGCCGGATGAAACCGCACGGGCCATTGATGGCGACAATTGGCTTCATACGGGCGATTTGGCAATTATGGACGAAAATGGATACTGCAAAATAACCGGCCGCATTAAACAGATGATTATCCGTGGTGGTGAAAACATCTACCCGCGTGAAATTGAGGAATTTCTCTACACTCATCCCAAAATTTCGGATATTCAGGTCTACGGTGTTCCGGATCGCAAGTACGGCGAGCAGGTCATGGCTGCCGTTATCCTCAAAAAGGGTGCGGAAATGAGTGAGGATGAGGTCCGTGACTATTGTCGAGACAAGATTGCCAACTACAAAATCCCGAAGTACGTCAAATTTGTCGATGGCTACCCGATGACCGCTTCCGGCAAGATTCAGAAATTCAAGATGAGAGAAATGGCTATCAAGGAATTGCAGTTGGAGGATATGGGGGCGACAGCGTAACTCTTATTTTTTGTGGGGTAACCGGTCAATCCGGGGGCCGTAGAGAGGTGCCGCAGGTTGTGGTGTAAACAGCACCGGGCCGAGTATCGAGTACGGCTCAATACGGGAGTAGACACCCTTGGCATCCTTGCTGAGCCAGACAAAAAAGGTCATCTCGTTGTCTGCCACCCGGACGGATAAGGAATTATTCGTCTCCGAACGATCTCCGGTGTAGAGCAGCTGTCCTCCCAGAGCGGTTATTTCATCAAGAGACAGGTCTTTCAGCTTTGGAATTGGCCGCATCCTGAACTTAAAAAGGGCGTCGGTGACCCTTCTGCTCTGCTTGAAGGAGTTGACAGCGAAGATAACCGTATTATTTGTCGATAATCGCATGAGGGATGCGGGCGGAAAAAGTGGAAAACGGTGCGCATCCGTTAACGCGTTCGCTGCCGGATAATTAATGCAGCCATATCCTGATGCCTTTGGATCATAGCCGCTCTGAAAGTTTGATGCTGTCATTCTCAGGGCGGATTTTACGTCGAACCAGTTCCACTCCTGATGAGTATATTTCATACTTGCCATAAGTCCTGCCAACTGTGCGGTTACCCCGGATGGCGTATCACTTTGTCCTCGACCGCTCATATATCCTTTCGATATACCGAACTCGATTCCGTCACCCGTTTTACCGCCACAGATATTAGCCGTAACAAATACCGCCGGTGGCGGTACACCGGGTGGCTGCGGTTTTCTGGGTTCATACGCAAAGACATGCACAAGGTTGTTTTTCGATAACTGTGGGTACAGTACCGTATCAAAGAGGTGTTCCCACCCGGAAAAACTCGAAGACATGATGGTTGCCTGCACCGATTGTGCATCCGATATGAATTTGTCCGGAGGGATAAACGGCCGTCCGTTCAGTTCTGATGACGGTGTAATGATTACGTCGGTGATGGCACTTAAACCTGCATCTGTGACGGCTCCAAGGGCATTACTCAACCCGTGGGCAGTGTTGATTCTGAGATGGACCGGAGACCCTGCCATAGCTGGAGAAAGGAACCCTGCCATGAGTCCGAAGACCATGCTGAGCACAAAGAAATGCACGACCATCAGAGATTTTTGAGCAGTATAGTTGATTTGTGTGCAGGTCACGTCGCTCCTCAATTCTTTCGAAACATGATTCTGGCGGTTGGCATATCCGCGTCGATGACTTCCTCTAAAATAAGTACCTCGCCATCATACAGGTCGAAGAGCCGGGCAAGTTCCCCCGGTTGGAGCAGATAAGAAGGATTACGCGCAGGAAGCATCTGATCCGATGCCATTATCGTATCAAGGAGCAGTATCCCTCCCGGATTGAGTGATGCGATTTCCGTTGGGATTAAATCCCGCACAAGAAAATTGAAATTGAGGATCAAGTCGTACGTACCATTAATGGCATAGGTGTCAAGGTCAACTCTTCGAAAATCTACCGTAACTCCGGCGGATTGAGCCCGTTGCACCCCTTTTGCGAGCCCGGCGTCTGATATATCCAATCCCACTACTCTGAAACCGTGTTGAGCCAGAAATATACTGTTTCTTCCTTCTCCGCAGGCAATATCAAGTGCCCCAAGACCGGGTGTAATGTCCTTGATGCGCAGGATCTCCCGCGCCAGAAACGGTGAGGGACGCTCGCCGAGATAGGATTCCCGGGATTCGAAACGCATATTCCATTTAATCCTGTCCGCTTCCATAATCTGCTCCAGTCAGCATGCTTCTTTTTTAATTCCATATCTCTTTATTTTTCGATACATGGTCACCATGTTCATTCCGGCCTCCCGAGCTGCCAGGTCGATGTTGCCGCCGTGGCGCCTGAGAAGGCCGCGCAGCAGATCAGCTTCAAACTGTTCCAGAGCGGTTGTGTAGGGCAGGTCCGGGTTGATCCGTTCTGATTTGTCGGCATGGGTTCTTATGGCAGGAGCCGCTTCGATAAACTGGGCAAGCGTATCCTGGGAGATATGATCACCTGTTTCCAATGCCATGCATGCTTCTATAACATTTTTGAGCTGCCTGATATTTCCCGGCCATTCATATAAATACAACAGTCGCATGGCATCATTATCAAAACCCTTGATCGCAGTATTGAATTTTTGGTTCTGTAACAAAATAAAGTGGGCAGCAAGGAGCGGGATATCAGTATGGCGTTCCCGCAAAGGGGGGAGGTGAATCGTGACAACATTCAAGCGATAGTATAGATCTTCTCTAAAAAGACCCTGTTTTATATCGTTTTTAATGTCTGAATTGGTAGCGGAAATAATACGAACATCTACACGTGTCGGGGTGGTGTCGCCAAGTCGATTAAATTCTTTCTCCTGTAGAAACCTGAGCAGTGTTTTCTGTACATTCATCGGTAGGTTGCCGACCTCATCAAGAAACAGGGTGCCGCCGTTGGCAGCCTCCAGTAGACCGCTACGGTTTTCAGTAGCTCCGGTGAAGGCCCCTTTTTTATACCCGAACAGTTCGCTTTCCAGCAGGTTTTCCGGCAGGGCGCCGCAATTAATGGCAACAAACCGCTTGTCACGGCGAGGTGAATTGTAATGGATTGCCTGCGCAATAAGCTCTTTCCCCGTTCCTGATTCTCCGGTTACAAGGATTGCAGTGTCCCGGACAGCGACTTTTCCAACACGATCCAATACACTCTTCAGCCCGTCACAGGCCCCGATAATATTTTCGTAGCGGAATTTCTCCTCCAGTTCAGCACGAAGTTCACGATTTTCTTCGAGCAGCTGACTCTGCTGCAGCGCATTCTTTACCCGGTAGATAAGTTCATCGGGTTCGAATGGTTTGGTCAGCATATCATACGCACCTTTACGAAGCGCCTGAATGGACATGTCAACAGTTGCATACGCAGTGATCATAATAACCGGTATGTCATGTTGTTTTGCCTTAATGGCCTGCAAAACCTCCATTCCGCTCATGCCGGGCATTTTAATGTCGCTGATCACCAGATCCCATGCCGAAGCCTTGAACTCATCTACCGCCTTTTGGGGTGAGGTGTATGAACGTACCAGATAACCGTGATCAACCAATATCTGTTCCATCATCCGGCAGAGACCAGCTTCGTTATCGATCAGTAAAATTCGTTTTTTATCGGTCACTTTACAGTACCTCTTGCTCTATTGGCAGTGTCACCGTAACACACGTGCCCGTACCTACAGTGCTGTCAATGTTGATCTCACCATGGTGCTGCTCAATTATCTGCCGGGTAATAGCAAGACCAAGTCCGGTTCCGCGGGCCTTTGTGGTGTAAAACGGTTCAAAAATTTTTTCCAGACTTTCTTTCGGAATACCGTAACCGCTGTCACTGAATACTATGCTCACATGGGCGGCATCGGTAACTTCGGTGCTTACAGTAAGAATACCGCCGTTCGGCATGGCACCACCGGCATTAAGTATCAGATTTATAGCGACCTGGCGCATCTGGTCACCATCCAGCTCAACTGGCGGCAGGTCGTGAGCAAAAACGGTTTTGATCGTGATACCCCGCATATCGGTATGATTGGCGGCAAAACTGACAATCTGCTGCAGGAGATCGTGAAGATCAGTTGCCTCGAACGTGGGGCGCGGCGTTCGGGCGTATGATAGCAAGTCCTGAACGATTTTTTTGCAGCGCTTACTTTCCCTTTTAATTTCATGAATATACTGATAATTAGGATCTTCCTCACGCATTTTACTTTCCAGATAACCTGCATATCCAAGAATAACACCCAACGGGTTATTTATTTCATGAGCGACCCCCGATGACAGTATGCCCAGAGAAGCCATTTTACCCTGTTGGGCAAGATTTGATTCTATAGTCTTGTTGCGTTGAATAATGTCGGTCATACGATTGAACGCACTCCCCAACTCGGCGAGTTCATCCTCTCCGTTGACTGATATCCGCTCATCAAGGTTACCTCGTTTTACTCGTGATATGACAGACATCATATGGGTAATCGGGAGCGTAATGATAGTTGAAACCTTGAAAACAAGTGCCGTCGCTACTATTCCTACGACCAGAACCAGTAGTGCCATGCTGAGGAGAATATGCGTCTTGATCTTGTTGGCTTCCTGATAAAATTCATCTTCATATGACCCGACTGCAATAATCCAGTCCCATGGCTCAAAATAGTCGTAGCGTACAATCTTCATGCGGGGAGCGGCGTCGCTGCTGTTTTTCCAGGGATATCGAATCCAACCGCTCTTTTTGCTGCACATTTCTCTGATGAAACTGTTGCTATTCACGTCCTGTGTGTCGGTCAGATTTTTACCTTCGGAATCCGGGTGGATTGTAAAGGTGCCCTTACTGTCCATACAGAAAATGTATCCGCTCACGCCGACTTTTTTTGCCCGTATGCTTTCTTTAAGTTTTGCAAATGATTGCTGTTCGAAGGCAGCGTCACCAACTGTCTCATCCAGATAGCTGCCGGCAGCAATTATCCAGTCCCATTCACGGAAATATTTATAGGCAACAACTTTGGTTCGAGGCGTTTTATCACCAAGAACGGCATTACGCCATGGATAGGTGATGAAAAGCGTTTCACCCGCTTTACTGGCCCGTGCGGAAGCGCACATTTCTCGAATGAAATAGCGGCCGCTCTCATCGCGCTCGTCAAATACGTTTTCTCCCTCACGGGCAATATGAGCCGTAAGCTCACCTCTACTGGTCATGGCATAAATATAGCCGCTTTCACCGACATTTATCTTTTTCAAGGCTAGTGTGGCTTCGCGTTTGGCCGTTTTGAGATCGAGTCGTCCAAGTTTGTGCTGGTTTTGTTCAATACTGACGAGGTTGTATGACAGTGCGGTTAACGTCGCCAATTCGTTGTTGAGATTATGCGACTTGTCCTGTTTGTATACCTGAAATTGCTGATGGTGGGAATTAAGCAGGTCGATGCAGAACGCTGAAAGGTGCTGCAGATCATCTTTGCTGGTTTTTGTTACACCGCGGTAGGCCTGCTGGTTGGCGATGTAACCAATAACAGCGGCTACGACGAACATTGGAATTATCACCAGCGGCAACACCAGAGTAAGTAATTTTCCACGTAGTTTCAATCTGTTGAAAAAGAAAATCATTACACTCCTATCAGCAATCCATGCAGGCGGTGTTCAGTATGCCGGGACAGGGCGGCGTAGCGTTACTGTTGCAGCCAGGTACAACTCGATATCCCGAATTTGATTTATTAATAAAGATTCAAAATTAACCATCAGCAGCAAAACAGACTGGATGATAATCCGGGCGGATTTTATCATATTATTATCGGCACACATGCATTAGAAATTTGCCTCCGGCATATGTTTCGGTTTATAAGGTATGACACCGTTAATTGCAATAGCGACAGAATATTCATATGCAGTGGCAACATAAAATCTAAATTGCTGATGGGAAACTTACAATGTCTAAAAAACGGGTTGTCATTGCCGGTATGGGGTTTGGAGGGTTACGGGCTGCAAAAAAACTTGCTGGAAGCGACGTTGAATTGATCATGGTTGATCGCAATAACTATCATCTGTTCCAGCCGCTTTTATATCAGGTTGCAACCGCCGGGCTCGAGCAGGAGGCAATAGCCTATCCGTTACGCGGTCTGACACGCCGTTGGCAGGGTGCTTCATTTATGCTTGCTGAAATCAGTGGAATAGATCTGGCGAACAAGTGTGTGGAAACTGACTCCGGTCCGGTACCCTATGATTATCTGGTCGTTGCTGCCGGCAGCCGCACCAACTTTTTTGGCATGGAGAGCGTCGCCGCACATGCCTTTGATCTCAAGAGACTCGATCAGGCCGAAGATTTACGCAATCACATTCTTTTGATGTTTGAACGTGCCTCAAGTGAATCGGATCCTGTACGAAAGTCGGCTTTGCTGACATTTGTGATTGTTGGTGGTGGACCAACCGGAGTCGAGTTTGCCGGAGCATTAAGAGAGTTGATTGTTTACGTCCTCTCACAGGATCACCCCGGCATTTCTGCCGATGAGACCAGAATTATACTGGTTGAAGCGGCTGACTCACTCTTGACCGCCATGCCGGGCGAACTCCGGGAATACGCACATCAAAAACTGACGTCCATGGGTGTTGAGGTTCTTTTGGATAACCGGGTTGTCGGAGCAACCGCAGAAACTGTAGAGTTGTATGGCGGGGCGGTGCTCGCGTCCCACACACTATTCTGGTCAGCCGGGGTTGCCGCCGCGGAGTTGGCAGGCTCTATCGTTGGTGTCGAACGCGGTGCTGGCGGGAGAATCGTCGTACAGCCGGACCTCAGTATCAAGGGTCATCCGGAAGTGTTTGTCGTTGGAGACATGTCGAGCTGTCTTGACAGCGGAGTACCGCTACCGATGATGGCACCGGTTGCGAGTCAGCAGGGTGAGTATGCTGCACGGACAATTCTTGCCCGTGAACAGGGGAGGACGGTGCCCCCCTTTCACTATTTTGACAAAGGTGCAATGGCAACAATCGGCAAGAGCTCTGCCGTTGCGACTGCTGCAGGTTTCAGTGTCCGTGGTTATATTGCCTGGCTTGCCTGGTTGCTGCTGCACCTCTACTATTTGATCGGATTCCGCAACCGAGTTGTTGTCATGATGAACTGGACTTACGCATATTGGTTTCAGGAGCGGCAGGTACGTCTTATCACTTCAAGAAAACGTCGCGCAGTTTCCGTGTAGAATCCGAGTCTGGACTCCTGAAGGATTCCGGTGTATCTGTCGTCCTTGACTTTTATAAAAAAAATCCCGTATTATCTCCCAAATATTTGATTTTACGGAACATCAGCAGCTTTATGCGGAGATAACTTGAAGGCATTTGTCGTCATACCAACCTACAATGAGAAAGATAATGTACGGTCTTTGACAAACGCAGTACTGGCACAGCATCCGGATATTAATATTCTCTTTGTTGATGATAATTCTCCGGATGGTACCGGAACGATTATTGACACACTTGTCGCCGAACATGATCGTGTTCACGTTCTGCATCGCACCGGCAAACTTGGTCTGGGTTCTGCGTACCGAGAAGGGTTTAAGAAGGCTCTTGAGATGGGTGCGGACTATCTGATTGAAATGGACGCCGATTTTTCTCATGATCCCGCAACCCTGCCGCTTTTTCTCGCGGCGATCAAGGAAAACGATCTGGTAATCGGTTCACGCTATCTAAATGGTGTCAGTGTCGTCAACTGGCCGATCAGGCGCCTGATCTTAAGTTATTTTGCGAGTGTCTATACGCGCTGGGTGACCGGATTACAGGTTCGTGACTGTACAAGTGGTTTTAAATGTTTTCGGCGATCTACAATCGAAGCAATTGATCTCACACGGGTAACATCTGACGGTTATTCGTTCCAGATCGAGATGAATTACCGCTGCATGGAAAAAGGGTTTCGTATTTCTGAAATACCTATTATTTTTATAGATCGCCATGCCGGCAGTTCTAAAATGTCCGGCACCATTGTCCGGGAGGCGGTATTGATGGTTTGGAAACTTCGCATCCGCTCGATTCTTTCACGATTTTTGGGGAAATAATATCTATACTATGGTGAGCAACGTGTGGGCAGTCATTCTTATAGTCGGGTTAATCGGTTGGTTGTTTTCCAGCATAATGCTGATATTAAAGGCATTTCCTGAAAAAGATGTTTTTGTGGCATCAAGCGGAATTCGCTGGGGGACTTCTGTTGCCGTGTCGTTTTTTATCTGGGTAATTGGCATGCTGAATGCGTAGCCCGTTTTTCAATCGGTAATTTCATACTCATCCTTTTTTCATAATTCCGCCCTTTAAAACCACAGTGCGTATTGCCTGTGGTTTTATATTTAATTTTTTCACCACCTATGGTATTTAATTACGCTTATGGCGCTCTATTCCTGCAAACTTGGTGCATCAGACGGTAAGATTCTTATCAGGGATTTTGAAGCCGCCGACGGTGCCGTTCTTCGTAAAAATCTTGAAGACCAGGGTTTTTTTGTATTTGAGGTAAAAAAGAAAGCGTTTCAATTTTTATTTGACAAGGGTATCAGACGTCGCAAGATTGATAACAAGTCTCTTTTGACCTTTAATCAGGAAATGCTTGTGCTCATTAAGGCAGGCATGCCGGTTATGCAGGTGCTTGATGCGATTCTTGAACGTCATGATTCCGGTCCATTATATGAAATTCTGGTACAGGTGCGTGAAGATGTCAAAGCCGGGGCCGCGTTGTCAGTCGCAATGGAAAAGCATGGCCGGGCCTTCCCGTATCTGTATGTTGCTTCAATTCGAGCCGGTGAACGAACCGGTGACCTGCCGCAAACCATCAGGCGATATATTGAATATTTAAAGAGAGTCGGTACTCTCCGTAAGAAGATAGTCGCAGCGATTTTTTACCCGGCAATTCTTGTTGTGTTTGCCTGTCTTGCGATAACACTGCTGCTCGTATATGTTGTGCCTACATTTAGCCAGGTGTATACCGATTCGGGATCACAGCTCCCCGCCTTGACTCAGATGCTCATTACATTTACCTCATTTCTCAGACATTATTTTATTTTTGGTATACTTGCGTTTATTGGAGTTCTCGCTGCGTTCAATTCGTGGAAAAAGACTGAAGCAGGGCGCTTTGCACTTGATCGCTTCAAATTGACCGTACCGGTTGCAGGGGATGTCTTCACAAAGTACTCTGTTGCTGGATTTACTCGAACTCTGGCCACCGTTCTGGGCAGCGGTATCCCCATTATTGAATCATTGCGCATGTCGATCGGAACTCTGAATAATGTCTTTATGGAGAAGCGTCTGTTAGAAGCGGTACGATTTATTGAAGAAGGTGGCCGACTTTCGGTTGCACTCGAGCGGATTAATCTCATGCCGCCATTGGCGCTCCGTATGCTCGGAGTTGGTGAAACTACCGGTTCACTTGAAGATATGCTGATTGATATTTCCAATTATCTTGAAGATGAACTTGAAGAGCGGATGCACCTGCTGACGACGGCTATTGAGCCGGCTATCATGCTGATTATGGGCGTCGTAATTGGCGTAATTATTATTGCGATGTACCTTCCAATTTTTAAAATTGCCGGCACGGTAGGTTAATATGACAGGCCAACCTTTCAGAAGAAAAAATATCGGCATTATCCTGATGGAAATGGGATTTTTGAATCCGGATCAGTTGCCGATTATTATAGAAAAACTGACTACAACCAGGCGCCGGTTTGGTGAGATTGCCCTGAGTGAGGGTTTGGTTTCGGAAGAAAACCTTGCGCGGGCATTGGCAGAGCAGTTCGGGCTCGAATACATCAATCTGCAAAATTTCAAGATGGATTCTGAACTGCTTAATCAATTGCCGCCGGATGCGATTTACCGCTTTCACTTTGTACCGCTGGCGATGCAGCCTCATGAAATTATTGTCGCTGTTGCGGATCCGACAGACGTAATCAATCTTGATGAACTTGAGCTGCTGCTTGACCGCCAGGTTCAGATTCGGGTTGCTTCTGAATCGGGAATCGCTGCGGTAACCAAGGCCGGTGAAGGGACGCGTCGTGTACTGAGGGAAGTCTCAGAAGACTTCATGCTTCAGTTGGTGAAAGAGACCGACCGGGGCGAGGAGGTATTATCAGTTGAAACGCTGTCGGATGATACCAGTCCGATCATCAAACTGATAAATACGACCATTCTGGACGCACTGAGCCGCCGGGCGAGTGATATTCATATTGAAACCGGTATTGATGGAGTCGATATCAAGTATCGTATCGATGGTGTGCTGTACAAAGCAAACGATACGATCGACCAGCACTTCCAGTCACCCATTATTTCCCGACTTAAGGTTATGAGTGAACTGGATATTTCCGAGCGGAGGATTCCCCAGGATGGCCGTTTTAAAATCCGTTTTGGGGATAAATCGATCGATTTTCGCGTTTCGATTATGCCGAGTTCGTTGGGTGAGGATGCCGTTATCCGTATCCTTGACAAGGAGAGCATTGCCAGTGACTTGAAGGGATTGACACTGGAAAATCTTGGCGTCAGCGAGCGGGAAATCAAGCGCCTGCGGAAAAAAATCCGGGAGCCGTATGGAATGGTTCTGGTGACAGGTCCAACCGGTTCCGGCAAGACAACAACGCTGTATGCCGCCCTGACCGAAATTCATACCGGGGAAGATAAAATAATCACCATCGAAGACCCGGTTGAATACATGCTTCGCGGCGTTTTGCAGATTCCGGTCAATGAAAAGAAAGGACTGACCTTTGCGAAAGGTCTGCGGTCCATTCTGCGTCATGACCCGGACAAGATTATGGTTGGTGAAAAACGTGACTCTGAAACCGCGCAAATTGCCGTCCAATCTGCTTTAACCGGTCACTTGGTGTTCACAACCGTTCATGCAAATAATGTTTTTGATGTTATCGGGCGTTTCATTCATATGGGCATTGACCCCTACAACTTTGTGTCATGCCTCAACTGTGTCCTGGCACAACGACTGGTCCGAAAAGTATGTCCCGTATGTCGCCGTCCGGTCCGATATAGTGACGAACAGTTGATAGACGGTGGCGTCGATCCGGAAAAATACCGTGGAGTGACGCTGTATGAGTCACATGGGTGTGATGAATGTCATGGGACCGGCTACAAGGGGCGTGTTGCAATCGTAGAACTTCTGGAACTGAACGACCAGATTCGAGACCTTATTATTGCCAAAGTTCCGGCAACCCAGTTGAAAAATGCTGCCCGTGATGCCGGTGTTCTTTTTTTGCGGGATTCTGCTGAAGAAAAGATGTTGGCAGGTATAACGACACTCAAGGAGATAAACCGCGTCACGTTTGTTGAGTGACCGGCACAGGAACTGCCATGTGGTTTACCAGTAATCCAATCGGAGTAGAAATCAGTCAACATGGGATTGTCTGTGCCTTGACCGGAGGGTCTGTGTCCTCTCCCCGTGTCGAGCGTGTTGCCCAGGCCACGTTTCCTCCGTCAACCTTGAAAGTCTCGTTACGGGATCATAATGTCATCGATGCGGATGCATTTGTTGCAGGTCTGAAATCAGCCTACAATCTTTTGCTCTGCCGATCACAGCGAGTCGCCGTATCACTGCCTGACGGGGCCAGTAGAATAATGCTGATTGATCTGGAAGGACGCTTTAAAAATCGTTCAGAGGCGTTGGATCTGATTCGCTGGAAAATGAAGAAAAACATCCCGCTTGATAGTGACGATACCATTATCGATTATCAGCAGTTGTCAGTTCGGGAAAACGGTGATCTGGCCCTTTTGGTCGCAGTAGCATCACGCACGGTTATTTCCCAGTATGAAGAGTTGATTACATCGGCAGGGATTTCCCCTGTCCGTATTGACTGCAATACGTTTAATATCTGTCGGCTTTTTGATCGCCGTTTGTCGCTTCAGGAAGATTGTATCCTGATCTCATTTTACGATAGTACGATGTCGATAGTTGCCTTCGCCCAGGGTGTTCCTGAGTTTTTCCGCAGCAAGGACCTTTCTGGTACATTAGCAACTGATAGTCGGGTATATATGGAGATAAACAGCTCTTTTCTCGTCTATAAAGAACGTTTTCCCGAGAGGAGTGTGCAGACAATATTTTATGTTGCCGCACCGGACGTAGCTCTGAATTTTCAGGAAATGATTAAAGAAGCGACCGGGGTTTCTGCTGTCCTGCTGGAGACGAAAGGTGCCGTGATTCCCGGAAATGCAGCACCGGGTGACCAGGCACGTTTATTTCCCTGTACTGCCTCTATCGGCGCCGGACTGAGGAGTCTCTGATGCGTTTTACCATAAACCTTGCGACTCGCACTTACCTTGACCACCGACTACTTAACAGGCTTGCCGCTTGTATAATTTGTGTGCTTGTCATCATTACAGGATGGAATGTCATTCGCTTTACCACTCACCTGGGCGAACAGAGCCGCCTGGACTTGGAAATAACAACTCTTCAGAATAAGCTTGGTGCAAAACCGAGCGGTATATCTGATACAGAATATAATCGTCAAAAAGCCCGTATTCGTTTTTATAACGGAATTATTGAGCGAAAAAGTACCAACTGGTTTTCCGTATTGGATGCCCTTGAAAATGTTACTCCTGTTGGAATTTCTCTCTCTTCACTTTCACCAGATAAAAAGCAGGAAGAATGGAAGCTTGAGGGGCGTGCAAAATCGTTCAAACTGGTTCAGCTGTATGTTGAAAAGCTTGAAGCATCTAAAAACTTTTCAAATACTCTTCTCATCTCTCATCAGAATTTAACTGCGAACGAATATGGAAGTGGTGTGCAGTTTGTTATTACCTGCAAGGTAGTGAATTGATGCAACAATATTTATTTGAGATAGCACGCCAAAAATGGCGGATTTTAATTGTCATCGGGTCACTCCTTCTTCTTAACGTGATACTTGGTATTGTTGTATCTGCGTATCTGCTTCCTACCCTGACAGAAAAGCAGTCGAAGTGGAACAATTTGCGCAGACAGGCTGCCGGTACCGCTCAGGTAGATGTTGCTTCCCTGCATCGTCAGGCAAGTGAAGATCTCGAAAAACTGAAGCTGCGAATACCTGAAAAGCGTGAATTTGTCAGGGTTTTAGGTGATCTGTACGAATATGCAGCCAGCAGTGCCGTTGAAGTCGGCACTCTCACTTATAAACCGGTGCAGATCAAGGAAGAACCGCTTCTTTCCTACCAATTGTCGTTTTCCGTATCCGGTAGTTATGCTGCTGTGAAGAGCTATCTTGCCGATCTGCAGAAAAACCAGGAATTACTGGTTGTCGACTCAGTCGCATTTTCAAACAGCGACCTTTATGTTGAGAATGTGAAAATGGATCTTCACCTTACGGTCTATCTCCGGGAGGGTGCATGAATCGCCAGCGTCTGATTCTGTTTATCCTGGTAATAGTTCTTGGCATTACTATTATCTGGAGTTACAACGCAATCCCTCGTCCGAAGACAATCAGTTCGGTTGCGACGACTTCTAACAAACCGGGAAAACAGGGTAGACAGCCAAAGACGGCAGAGGCCGCAGTGGATAAGCCGATCCATAGTGCAGATGACGGAACCAAGTTGAAGGTAAGTCTGCTTGATTCTGAACCGCCTCATTTCAAGGGATATCGCCGCAATATTTTTAAACCTGTTTTTGTTGATGAGATGAAGATCCTCAGGCAGAAGGCCATGGCAATTAAACCGCCTCCGCCACCACCGCCAAAACCGGTGCCGCCTCCGGTTATGCCGGTAGTTATCCAGCCAGAAGCGGCACCATTGGCTCGCTTCAAGTTTCTGGGCTTTTTAAAAAAGGGATCCGTACGGACGGTTTTTTTAGCAAAAGATAAGGATATAATTCTGGTTAAGAAGGGTGACAAAGTTGCCGGGCGTTACGAGGCGACTGAAATCTCAGATCAGGCGCTTACGTTGACAGTGTCTGACAGCGGCGATGAGATTGTCATCCCGTTGGTAGAAAACCGACCGCTTGTTCCGGTCAGATAAACAATTTTATTCCGAGGAGACGCACTCAATGCGCTACCTGAACTTTACTTCACATATGCTGGTCTTGCTTTCTCTGGGACTGCTCACCGCCTGTGCCTCCAACGCAACCCGTGCCTTTAATGCTGCAGAAAAGCTGGAGACTGAAGGAAAGTATGAAGAGGCGATGTACAGTTATGCGGAATCTTTCAGGAATGACCAAAGTCGTAACGAGCCACGGATTCGCTTTCTTAAGGTTCGCCAGAAAGCTGCTGACCAGCGATTTAAACGGGGAATGACGTTGGTTGAGAAAGGTAATTATATCGATGCGTTAACGGAATTTCAGGCAGCACAGGGGATAGACCCGACCCAGGGACGCTTTACCCAGCAGATTGATATCTCGGCTCGATATAAAGAAGCTCAGCAGGCATTTGTGGAAGGTCTCGAGTTCGAAAAGGGGAATAAATTCAAGGATGCCCACCGACAATTTATACGGGCTGCGGAACTGTTTCCACAAAATAAGGAGTATCAGGCGGCGCTCGAACGAATAACGCAATTGCGTAAAAGCAAGCTGGAAGGTTTTGAGCTTCGCTTGAAATCAAATAAACCGCTGACGCTTAAATTCAAAGATGCCAAGATGAAGGATGTATTCAATATCCTGACGCAGCTATCGGGGATTCATTTTGTTTTTGATGAGGGCGTAAAAGATACTCCAATATCAATTTATCTGGAAAATGCGACGTTCCAGCAGGCGCTTGATCTGCTAACCAATATGAACAAACTCGGCACAAAAAATCTCAACGAGTCGTCAGTGCTGGTGTATCTGAGTACCCCTGACAAAAGTAAACAGTACGATGATATGGTATTGCGCACCTTTCATCTCAATTACATGGATGCAAAAAAAGCGATCAATCTGATCCGTACAATGATCCAGGTCCGTAAGGCATATGTTAACGAAGATTCCAATTCAATTGTCGTACGGGATACGGAAGACGTTGTCTCAGTCGTTGAAAAAATTCTCGACGCAAATGATTTGCCGGAGGCGGAGGTTATACTTGACGTTGAAGTCATGGAAGTCAGTGACAAAAATGCTGAAAACATCGGGCTGTTATTGAGCAATTACAATGTCCAGTTAGGCGCTTTCAGTCCAGAAGGTAATCCTCTGTCAACAACGCTGGCCGGGGCTGTGACAACAACTGCGTCCGGAACGACCACAACAACGACTACTCCAACCGTCAATAACTTGATTAAAGCCTTTACCATGAAAGGATTCGGCGGATACGTTACCGTACCGAATGCGACGTTCAACCTCGGTAAAACCCTTGCCAAAGGCGAAGTCCTTTCAAATCCGAAAATCCGGGTTAAAAACAAGGAGAAAGCCAAATTCAATGTTGGTACCAGAGTGCCGATAACCACCACGACACTTAACGGCACCGTATCACAGGTAAACGTTCAATATGTTGACGTCGGAGTTAAAGTCAACGCAGAGCCGACAATCCAGCTTAACAACGAAATCTCCATCAAGCTCAATTTGGAGGTCAGTTCAATTCTGACCAAGGAAAAAGTAGGTGCGGATGGCCTGACAACAGTTGTCACGATCGGCACTCGAAATATAGAAACCGTACTCAGCCTGAAGGATAACGAAACCAGTATTATTGGCGGACTGATTCAAAGAACTGACAGTAACGATAAAACGAAGCTGTACCTATTGAGCGATATCCCACTCATCGGGCCGCTGTTTACCAATTCCAACTCATCTAAAGATAAGACCGAGTTGATGCTGGCTATTACCCCCCGTCTGGTCAGGGGGATTCCGGTGCCGCTACCAGGTCTTGCATCATTTGCATCAGGGAAAGAGGATCACCCTTCGCTTGACAGAACAATGTCATCTTTTGACCAGGAACCGGTTTTTGAAGGCGAAGCGCAGACAAAAGCCGGCGATAAGAGAGCTGTTGTGCCTCCTCCCGCCGCAAAGAGACCTGATTCTGCACCTTCTAATCAAGTGACGCCCGGACAGCCTGCAGCACAACCGCTTCCAAGCGGACAATCAACTCAGAAGCTGCCTGAATCAACGACAGCACCAAAAACAGCTGTACCTTCGTCGGGGAATGTACCTGCACCGGCAACCGCACCTGTTGCTGTGACAGTCGCGCCTGTGCCTGCACCTGCAACGGGTTCTCCTGTTCCTCCGATGCAGCGAAGCCTGCTGCAGATTGCAGCTCCCTCCGCAGTAACGGTCGGACAGCAATTCAATATTGACATCAAGATAAGTGCAGTAACTGATTTAACAAATTCCCCTTTTGTACTGGCATTTGATCCTATTTTTGTCGATTTTGTCTCTATCAACGAGGGATCATTTATGAAAATGGATGGAAAGCCGACGACTTTCAGCAGCAAGGTAGATGCTGCCGCAGGAACGGTAACCATATCACTGTCTCGCGGGGTGGAAAGCGGTGGAGTGTCCGGCAGCGGTATACTGGCAACGGCATCCTTCAAGGCAAAGAATAAGGGGCCGGCAAACTTTGCGTTTAAACACTCGGAATTTACATCCTCAAAAGGCACTGCACTGAGTATTCTCCCCTTCAGCACGGCGGTGGATGTTCGTTGATGAAAATTGTTTCGAATCAAAATGGCTTTACGTACATTTTGGCTCTGACGATTGTAATGATCATGGGTATCATGCTTGGACTCGTAGGACAGTCATGGAAAACGGTCAAACAGCGTGAACAGGAGAAAGAGCTGCTTTTCAGGGGGAGCCAGATAAAGGAAGCGATAGAAAACTGGAACAATCCCGCATATACCGTTCCGGGGGTGGCTGCAAGAAACCGCCATCCTATTATGGATTTAAAGGATTTATTACAGGATCCGTACTCACTTTCAAAAATGCGGTTTTTACCACACAACTACGCAGCTGAGGTTGACGATAAAAATCCGAAGTGTGCGCCTGATTGCGCGAAACTCAAGATATATCAGGATCCTATGACCGGTAAGGAGTGGACAATTATTCGTGGAACTATTGGACCGAATGGCGCTGTTCCGTCCCCACCGGGTACCTTAACCGGTGGTATTATCGGCGTTGCAAGTAAAAGTGATGAGACTCCGTTCAGAACTGATTTTAAAGATACTGCACTCGAGAATATGAGCCAAAACAGCATTCAAACTACACCGCCTGTAGCAGGCAGTGTGCCGCAAGTGTCGCTGCCACCGGCGACACCTGGTGGATCAGACCTGCCGCCGGGTCTAGGTGGCAAAATGACTAAATACAGCGATTGGAAATTTATAGCTGAAACTCCTCAAAAGAATGACCACTCAAAAATATACAGGGCATATCATGAAGGGTGGTAGTGCGGGTGTGAACAGAGTGTGTGCAGGATTTCTGCTTTTTGCGGCGAAGGGGTTGACTTGGAACTGTTAATGACACGCAAAGGCATATCGCTGCTTGAGTTGGTTGTTACCATGACAATTCTCGGTATTCTCGCCGCCGGTGTAATGCCGCTGATTCGCAATACGACTGTCAGATCAAAAGAGATTGAACTGAAAAGGAATCTGCGCATAATTCGCATTGCTCTTGACGATTATCGGAAGACGTTCGATAAGATGCCGGACGGACCTTTAAAGTCCGGTACCGGTTATCCGAAGGACCTGCAGGAAATGGTTGACGGGCATGATTTCGGGGACCCAAAAGTTGGTAAAGTTAAATTTCTGAGGAGACCGGTCCTCAACCCGATGGATCCGAAAAGTTCAACTGATGACAAATGGGGCTGGGAAATCCGCTGTTATAAGGATGAACCGACCGCGTCATCGTGGTGTGGTGATGATGTCTATGATGTCTTTGCACCACAAACTGGAACCGCTATTGATGGCACTAAGTATAATGAATGGTAATAATGTGAACTCTTCCAAATTAGATATATCAACAGTGCCACCTGTTCAATTCAAACGTGATTGTCGCGGTTTTACTTTGATTGAGCTGATGATTGTCGTTTCTATTATCGGTATCCTTGCCGCCATCGCTGTACCCAACTACCAGTGGGGTATTATTAAAGCGCGGGAGGCGGTACTGCGGGAAACCCTGTACAATTTTAGAAACACGATTGACCAGTACTATGCTGATCAGGGTAAATACCCGGATTCGATAGATGATTTGAAACAGAAACAATACATGCGTGAAATTCCTAAAGATCCCTTCACCAACAGTAATACGACATGGGAAACCGTTGAACCGCCCGCCCCGAGTACTCCCGCGCCATCAGGCGGAGGATCCTCAAGTTCACCGACAACCAGTGTGGATATTGGCAAAGTGTATGATGTTAAAAGCGGATCCGACAAGATAAGTTCGACGAATAACACGCCGTATAGAGAGTGGTAACGTTATGATTCAGCTGCATAACGTGTCGCTTGCCTACCAGCAGGATGCTTCAGCTCTGCACAACATTGACCTTAAAATCGGCAAAGGGGAGTTTGTTTTTCTGACCGGTCCATCCGGTGCCGGAAAAACGACTCTGCTGCGTCTGCTGTACGGGGCGCTTACCCCGAATCGCGGCCAGGTTGTTATTGATGGCCAGAACATTACCCGTCTGGCTCCATCACAGATACCGCTGCTGCGGAGGTCTATAGGGGTTGTTTTTCAGGATTTTAAACTTCTGCAAAACCGTACAGTATTTGAAAATGTTGCTATTACATTGGAAGTCTTAGGCTGGGGCAGGGCTGATATCGGCAAAAAGACCATGCATATTCTGAAACAGATGGGTATAGAGTCAAAATATAATCTCATCGTTCAACGACTTTCCGGTGGCGAACAGCAGCGGGTTGCACTGTCCAGGGCCTTGGTGAATGATCCGAAAATACTGCTGGCGGATGAGCCGACCGGTAACCTCGATGATGCAAACAAAAACCAGATTCTGGCTATTTTCAAAGAGGCGAATATTCGCGGTACAACGGTAATTATTGCCACTCATGATCGCCGTCTGATCGAACAGGGACATAAACGGCTTGTAACGTTAAACAAAGGGGAAATCGTTGAACAAGTGGAAAAAACAACCGACGACGAAAGTCAAACCCTTTAAGCGTCCCACGCGTTCTGGAGACGGTTTCGGTGGCAGGACCGGGTTCTTTGTTTCCCGTGCACTCACCAATATTCGCCAGAATGTTTTTGTCAACGTTGTCACTATTGGAACGATCACGCTTGCGCTGCTGATCGTATCCTTGTTTCTGCTCGTCTTTGTGAACCTTGAAAGCGCAGCCGATAACTGGAGTGAACGTGTTCAGGTAACGGTTTATTTCGATAAGGAGCTGACAAGTCAGGAACAATCGGGTTTCCGTGAAAAAATCTCAGCATTATCGGGTATATCCAAAGTAAGTTATGTAACACGGGAAGAAGCCCTCAAGCGTTTTAAAAATCGCTTGCGCGGTCAGGAAACACTTCTGGATGGCGTTGGGGCCGATGTCCTGCCAACCTCATTTGAAATTGCGCTGAAAAGTTCTCATCGTGATACTGCCTCTGTTGAAGCCGTTGTCTCCGCCCTCAAGCGCATCCCCGGTATCTCCGAGGTCCAATATGGTGAAGAATGGGTACGCCGTTTTAATTCTTTTTTAAACCTTATGCGTTTGCTCGGTGCGTTGCTCGGCGGGTTTTTGGTGATTACTGTTATTTTCATAGTTTCAAATACGATTAAACTGACAATTTATTCCCGGCGTGATGAGTTGGAAGTCATGTCTCTTGTCGGAGCAACCCGTTTTTTCATCAAGGCACCATTTCTTCTCGAAGGATTGATACAGGGGATGGCTGGCTCCGTTCTCTCTGTTGTCTTGCTGTTTGGTTTGTTTGAAGGTTTTCTGTATAACGCGGTAAATTATCTTACCCTCAATCCCATTACTTCCGGAATACGTTTCCTCCCGATAGAGTACATAGGAGGGTTGCTACTGGCAGGTGCTGTTCTCGGATTTATCGGCAGTCTCACTTCATTGAAGCGCTTTATCAGCATTTAATGATGAGGCAAATTACCGGTATATGTGCGCTGTTGATGATCTTCATATCGTCTGCAGCTGCACAAAATCCCAAAGATGAGTTGAGCGGCGTCAAACGGGATATAAAAGCCAAAAAACAGCTTATTACCAAAACTCGCAAAGTAGAAGCGTCTATTTCTACCGAACTTCGGGAAATCCTGCGGGTACTTGATCAGAAAGAGGCTGATCTCGGTCGATTGAATCGTGACCTGCATAGTGTCGAATCGAGTCTCGATCGAACAGGTCGTGAAATCCAAAAGGTGACAGGGGAAGCAAATCTAAAAAAACGTGAAATTGATAAGCGCCTGTCGTCAGTATATAAGGCGGGTGAATTCGGTACGCTCAGGATGTTTTTCTCTGCGGAATCGTTCCCGCAACTTGCTGAAAATATACGTTACATGCGGTCTGTTCTTGAGAATGACAAGCGTATTTTTGTAGAGTATTCCCGCAAGATTGACCAGCTTAAGGTCCTCAAGGCCGATCTTGAGCGAGATGCAGTCAAAAAAGAACACATTAAATCCGGTATTGAGCAAAAAAAACGTGAGATAGAAGAAAAAAAAAGCAAGAAAGCAGCCTATCTCGGTAAGGTGCGTCTTGATCGCAAGAGTTATGAAGTTTCCTTGAAGGAACTGCAGGCCAACGCTTCCAGATTGCAGGCTATGATAACCAGGTTGGATGCATTGAGTCGCCGCAAGTTATCATCACGTCATGAAAAACCGGGGTCAAGGCAGAAACCGCTTGCTGAATTGCCACCGGTGCCGGACCGTGGCTTTGCCTCCCAGAAAGGGCGCATGGCTCTTCCTGTACGTGGTGAAATTGTAGAATCATATGGGCAGCATAAACATCCGGAATTCAATTCCTATACCTTCAGCAAGGGGTTATCAATATCAGCTCCGGTTGGAGCCGATATCAAAGTAATATATGAAGGAACGGTTATTTTTGCTGACTACTTCAAAGGTTTTGGTAATATGATGGTAGTCGACCACGGAGGAGGTTATTTCAGCCTCTATGCACATGCGTCCCGCTTGTCAAAAAAAGTTGGGGCGGAAGTGTCACGACAGGAGACTATCGGTTCGGTCGGTGATGTTGATTCAAGTAAGGGCAGCTTGCTGTATTTTGAAATCCGCCATCAGGGCAAACCAGTTGACCCCTCCGGTTGGGTTCGCTGAAACGATATATCGAGAAGCACCACAAATATATGGAGGAAACAAATGAGTGTACCAGGAAGTAAAAGAACAAAGATGGTTGCAGGTTTTGCGGTTGTAGTTGCATTTTTATCCATCTTTATCATCAGTTCCCAGCGTCACAGTTCTGCAGAAGGAAAGGGAAGTGATTACGAATCTATAGAACTTTTTACGGATGTTATGGCTATTATCAAGAAGAGCTACGTTGAAGAGGTTGACACCAAAAAACTGGTGTACGGAGCAATCAACGGTATGCTTTCATCCCTTGATCCTCATAGTTCATTTATGCCTCCTGATACCTATAAAGAGATGAAAATAGATACCAAGGGTGCCTTTGGCGGCCTGGGTATTGAAATATCCATCAAGGATGGTGTTCTCACCGTAATTTCACCGATAGAAGACACTCCTGCGTTTAAAGCCGGTATCAAGTCCGGTGATATGATACTTAAAATTGATGACAAATTTACCAAGGACCTTAATATCAACGATGCAGTAAAGCGCATGCGGGGTGTTAAGGGCACCAAGGTTATTCTGACAATTATGCGCGAGGGATTCGAAAAGCCGACTGAATTCCCGTTGGTACGCGACGTTATCCAGGTTAAAAGTGTCCGCTCCAATCTGATGGACGGCGGTTACGGATATGTTCGTATTGCCCAGTTTCAGGAAAAAACCGATGATGATCTTTCAAAGGCGCTTTTGTCCATGAAGGAAGAGAACAAAGGGGAACTCAAGGGATTGGTTCTTGATATGCGTAATGATCCCGGCGGTCTTCTTGACCAGGCCGTCAGAGTCGCAGATCATTTTGTGCCGGAAGGTCAGATGATCGTCTATACGGAAGGGAGAGAAAAAGATTCAAAAATGCAGTTTACCGCCAAGAAGGGCGGCAAAGAACCTAATTTCCCGATTGTTGTCCTGATCAACGGCGGCAGTGCCAGCGCATCAGAGATCGTTGCCGGAGCATTGCAGGATCATAAACGGGCGATCATACTTGGAACCCAGAGCTTTGGTAAAGGGTCTGTTCAGACGATCATCCCACTGTCAGATGATTCCGGCCTTCGATTGACAACCGCCCGCTACTATACGCCAAAAGGGCGCTCCATCCAGGCCAAGGGAATAACGCCGGATATCGTTGTCGAAGCTGTTGAACTCCCGAAAACGACAGCAAAAAAAGACTCGATGCATCTGCGCGAAAAAGATCTTGAGAACCATTTTGAAACCGAAGACAAGTCCGGTTCCGGCGATACAAAAAAAGAGTTGAAAAAGACCGACAAGAAAGATGATAAAACCGAAAAAGTGTCAAATAAACTCGAAGATGCGCTGAAAAATGATTATCAGGTACTCAGGGCGCTCGATCTCCTTAAAGGTTGGGATTTGATAAAGACCATGGGTATTGACAAGTGAGTTGGTACGTTAAGTAAATGATTGTTCAGTTATTTTTCTACTATTGATTCTTGCTGCCGCCTCCGGAAATCGTGAGGCGGCAGCACATCTCGTGATACTCGAAACTGCACACAAAAAGGCTGCTGACGGTAATTAATGGCTGCTTCACCCAGAAGAAAAACGTCTAAAAAGTCACCAGGATCCCGAGTTGCTGCTTTGGTAATCCTTGTTTTGATAGTTTGTGTAATTGCCGGATATTATTTTTTGTCCCCAGAGAAGAAAACAGCTGTTACGTCAAAAAAAACCGATCGTTCCCACACTACGTCTGTTACCCCTGCTACACCAGTCACGCGTGTTCCGACCCCGCCGGTTCCAACACTTCCAAATCCACAGCTGAGAGAACAACGCGAATATGTTCCTGCTGCACCTGTACCGGAAACTGAGAAACCAGTAGCCAGAGATGGGTCGACTGCGCGATTGGCGATTATCATCGATGATATGGGGAGCAGTCTGTCAGAGGCCCGTTCGCTGGCGGCGATAAAAGTCCCATTGACGTTTGCAATCATTCCCGGTCTGCGTTCCGATAAGGGAGTGGCGTCTTTTGCCGCGTCCAACAGTATTGAGACGATGATTCATATTCCGATGCAGTCAAAAGGGTGGCCGGCGCAGCGACTGGAGGCAAATGGCCTGCTTGTTGCCATGGATGCGGGTCAGTTGCAGGAACGTGTATCCGCGTTTATACAGCAGTTTCCCGGAGCGGTCGGAGCAAATAATCATATGGGGTCGGAATTTACGGAACGGGAAGAATTGATGACAGTCGTGCTGAAGATATTACACAAACATGATCTGTTTTTTATCGACAGTGTAACTTCCCCCGGCAGTTGCGGGGCACGGGTCGCACAGCAATTAGGAATGAGAACGGCACGGCGGCAGGTATTTCTTGATAATGAACAGAACGGCGTCTACATCCGCGGCCAACTTAATCAGGCGATCAGACTGGCCAGGAAAAACGGATCTGCAATTGCGATCTGTCACCCCCATCCGGCTACAATAGCAGCCCTTTCTGCAGCATTGCCAGAGCTTGCCGGACAGGGGATACAACTTGTTCCGGTGTCACAACTTGTGAAGTAAACATCAACTCTACGCCGAAAGCAGCTCTCCGAAGTGTTTTTGCAGCCGGTGAATGGCCTTGTACGATTCTTCATGCAACACCGCTTCGGGATTGTTCGGATCCACCGGGTAGACCGACAACCAGCTGTCTTTCCTCAGTGCACCCTCAAATCCGGCTAATGCTTCGTTGAGCAGCAGATAGAGCCGATCATGTACGCCATTGAATGCCCCCTCTTCAAATCCCGGCATTTCGACATTCTTCTGAAGCAGCTGTTCACCCGCCATGCTGAACTGGCGGTAATCAAGCGTGCACGCATCAGCGCTGATCTGCGGCATCAGTAGAGAAACACCCCGTGCCGCCTTATCGGCAACAAGGGCGCGTGCGGCTCCAAATGCCGGTTCATGCTCCTGCATCCCGTACAATGTAGAACAGAGCATGCCGCTGACGCAGCTGCCATGCAGAAAACCTCGTGCGGATCGATCGGATGTTTCAAAATAAAAACTGCGGTCACCAGGATGGTCTGCCAGCAGTGCACCACAGACAAGGCATCGCTCCGCAAGCCCTTCCAGACGTGCCAGATATGCTTCCTTTTTCCCCGCCTCTTTTTCAAGCAGCCAGGTATGATAGAGACACGCTCTGGTTTCCCTGGTTGAATCCACACTTCTGAATATATCGCGGGCTATTTCCATAAACTGACCATGCACTTCAGTTCCTCGTGCATGGGTAAGGATCGGATATATCTTCCCCTCCGGATTGGTGTTCAAACTCTCAACTTTCGGACTTTTTGAAATATACGTATCCAGGCAACGGTAGCCGCGATTGACTGCGATTGCACGCAGGAGTGTCTTCTGATCCTTGAAAATCCCTTCAAATTTAATGCGTGAATCAATCAGGCAGGGAATCAGCGCCAGAGACTTTTTATCGATACCCCGCTGGTCAAACAGTGCAAAGATATTCTTGCAATTTTCGAGGCTGGGAAGATCTTTTACCGGAATCAGAACCCTGTCGGCAGCATACAGGGCGTTCTGTGTCAGGATGTTCAGATCAGGACGGGTGTCGATAATAACAATGCCGGAAATGCCGGATTCAGCCAGCATCCGTGTCAGTGTCATCGGCCCTTTGAAACGCTCATGGATATCTCCCAACTCGGTCGAGGAGCGGATAAAGCCGACTCCATACTGTCCTGTCTGCACAACTTCGCCGGCTTTTGCCCCCATCAGCAATGCGTGGACATCAGCGGTGTCATCGGTACGTTTCTGCAGTTCAAACATTTTATCAATGGTGAAATGATTATCAAAAGAGAAGAGCGTAACCGGCAGGTCCTCGCGCATCGCTTTCAGGTAGATGGCAAGATTGGTAGCGAGAGTCGTCTTGCCGACGCCGCCTTTTTCGGATGAGATGGTTATTGTGTAGGGATAGGCATGCATGTAATGAGATACCACCGTAAGAACGTAAGTTGGAGTCGGCCGAACAAAAAGCCGGGAACGATACTAGACAATTTGAGGTGACCGGTCAACCGTTTGCTGTAACTGTTAAAATTGCCACCATTCCAAGCCAGTCCTTGCATACTGGAGTAACATGGCTATAATCCGGACCATCAATTTACAAACTGGAGGCTGTCATGCGCCTGACACCCGCTGCTGAACTTGAATATCGCTGCAAGAAACTTCAGGATCTGATGCTCTTGAATTCCCTGGATGCTGTTATCATCGTCCAGAGTGCCGACCTGTTTTACTTTACCGGAACGGTCCAGAGCGGCAATCTGTATGTCCCTTCTTCAGGTCAGCCGCTGTACCTGGTGCGCAAGGACCAGGGGAGGGCACGTATGGAGTCCGGACTCAAGGAGGTGCTGCCATTTACTTCCGTGAAGGATATCCCTGCCATACTGTCCCGGTTCGGCTATCCCGAACCAAAGCGGATCGGATTGGAGCTGGATGTCCTACCGGTTAATTTCTTTGAGCGCTACCGCACACTCTTCACTAATGCCGTTTTTTCCGATGCTGCGCCATTGATCCGCTCGGTTCGGATGATCAAATCCCATTACGAAATTCATATTATGAAGGACGCGGCTGATCAGGTTGACCGGGTATACCAGCGGGCCCGTGAAGTCATACGCGTCGGCATGACAGACCTCGATATCGCGGCAGAGCTGGAGTATACCGCCCGCAAAAACGGCCATCAGGGGTTGGTTCGCATGCGGGGGTTTAATTGCGACGGCTGTTACGGCCAGGTTTTTTCCGGTGTTGACAGCGCCGTACCGGCCTACGCCGATACTCCGCTCGGTGGTATGGGACTTAACCCGTCATTCGGCCAGGGGGCAGGTTTGAAAATTATAGAACCTCATGAGCCGGTTATTATTGATTTCGCGGGATGTGTTGACGGTTATTTGAGCGATCAGACCAGGGTCTTTTCCGTCGGAGCACCATCAGACCGTTTGAAGAAAGCGTACGATGATATGCTGAAAATTCAGGCATTGATGATTCGTACCGTTGAAGTCGGCATGAGTTGGGGAGGTTTGTATGACGTCTGCCTGAAGAGTGCCATTGACATGGGGTATGGTGATAATTTTATGGGAGCAAAAGGGGCTCAGGTATCGTTCATCGGCCATGGGATCGGTATAGAACTTGACGAATATCCATTTATTGCCCGTGGTTTTTCTGACATGTCACTGGAGGTGGGAATGGCGTTCGCGTTTGAGCCGAAAGTCGTCTTTCCCGGCGAAGGCGCAATAGGTATCGAAAATACCTTTTATCTCAGTAATGAAGGGCTTAAACGCTTGACACACTCAAGTGATGAGCTGGTGTTGCTGGATTAATTTCACGAGGCAAAATTTTTGTTGCAATTTTTGTATACGGTCGAGTATAACAGCCGCACAGTATCGTATACAGTATGCTGAAAATGAGTCCGTTTCTCCCCGTCAGAGCCGATAAACTAGATGTTAGGAAGCTGCATGCTTTTTATCCGGGTTTAACCCCACACCACGCAAAGGAGAGTAAAACATGGCCCTCAAAGACACGCTCAAGCTGAAGATCGAGGAACACCGTCCCCGTATCACCAAACTCGTTAAAGAATTTGGCAAAGTCATCATTGATCAGGTTAACATCGACCAGTGTATCGGTGGTGCCCGTGATATTCACAGCCTCGTCACTGACATCTCCTATCTGGACCCACAGGAAGGTATCCGTTTCCGTGGCAAGAACATCCCCGAAACATTTGCTGCGCTGCCAAAGGCTGCCGGTTCAGCATATCCGACCGTTGAGTCCTTCTGGTACTTCCTGCTGACCGGCGATGTCCCGACTGATGCACAGGTTGCTGAAGTTGTTGCCGAATGGAAAACTCGACAGGTCGTCCCACAGTACGTATTTGATGCTGTCCGTGCACTACCACGTGACAGTCATCCAATGGTAATGCTGTCTGTTGCCATGTTGACACTGCAGAAGGACTCCAAATTTGCAGCCTGCTACAACTCCGGCTCGTTCAATAAAATGACCGCATGGGAATCTGTCTATGAAGATGCCAGCGATATCGTTGCCCGTATTCCGGTTATTGCCGCATTTATTTACAACCTGAAATATCGCAACGACAAGCAGATTGCCATTGATCCGACCCTCGATATGGGTGCCAACTTTGCGCACATGATCGGCCAGAAAGAAGAGTACAAAGACGTTGCCCGTATGTACTTCATCCTTCATTCAGATCATGAGTCCGGCAACGTTTCTGCACACACGACACACCTTGTTCACTCCGCACTGTCCGACCCGTACTACGCATACTCTGCAGGTCTGAACGGCCTTGCAGGCCCACTGCACGGCCTTGCCAACCAGGAAGTTCTTGCCTGGACTCTGAAGTTCCAGGAAAAATATTGCAAAGATGTCGAGCCTACCAAAGAACTGATAGCTGCCGCACTTTGGGATACGCTCAACGCCGGGCAGGTTATCCCTGGTTATGGCCACGCAGTTCTGCGCAAGACAGATCCACGCTACATGTCACAGCGTGAATTCTGCCTCAACACCCCCGGACTCAAGGATGATCCACTGTTCAAAGTTGTTTCCATGATTTTTGAAGTTGCTCCTGGCGTTCTCACCGAGCACGGAAAGACCAAGAACCCATGGCCAAACGTTGATGCACAGTCCGGCGTTATCCAGATGTACTACGGTCTGACTGAATTCGATTTCTACACCGTTCTGTTCGGTGTCGGCCGTGCACTTGGTTGCATGGCTAACATCACCTGGGATCGCGGCCTTGGCTTTGCTATCGAGCGTCCCAAATCGGTTACAACTGCAATGCTTGAAGAGTGGGCTGCCGCAGGTGGTCGCAAGTAATTATAAAAAATAAATTGTAAAGCTTCAGTTTCAAACAATGGGGACGCAGAAATGCGCCCCCATTTCATTTTCCTGTTTGCAAAAAAAAGTAAGTACGGTATAAAGGACTACATTCGTCGTGTTTAAATCTGCACAAAAGGAGGCACAATGGCCGCTTCAATTAAGGGAACAAAAACAGAGCAGAATCTGCTCAAATCATTTGCCGGTGAAAGTCAGGCGCGTAACCGATATACCTATTTCGCTGGAGTAGCCAAACAGGAAGGTTTTGTTCAAATCGCTGATATATTTGAAGAAACAGCAAATCAGGAAAAAGAGCACGCAAAGCGTTTTTTTAAATTTCTGGAGGGTGGTGATCTGGAAATAACCGCTTGTTTTCCGGCTGGAAAAATTGCGACAACGGCAGAAAATCTTCTTGCTGCTGCAAATGGTGAACATGAAGAACACACGCTTCTCTACCCCTCCTTTGCTGCAACAGCCAAAGAAGAAGGTTTTCCCGCAATAGCTGCAGCTTGGACCGCAATTTCTGTAGCGGAAAAACAACATGAAAAACGCTATCGAGATCTGTTGGCAAATATTGATGCCGGCCGGGTCTTTACCCGTGATGGGGATGTTGTCTGGCGCTGCCGAAACTGCGGATATCTTCATACTGGCAAAGAGGCGCCGGAAGTTTGTCTCGCCTGCCTTCACCCCAAAGCTTTTTTTGAGCTGCTCGGCGAGAATTGGTAATTTCAGAACCCTTAACAGGGCTACTAATATTAAAAAGGAGATATGAAAAAATGGCAAATGTACTTGAAGTGTATAAATGTAACCTCTGCGGGAATATCGTTGAAACCATCCATGCCGGTGCCGGTGCACTTACCTGCTGTGGTGAAGAAATGGTCCTGCTGACTGAAAACACCGTCGATGCTGCCAAAGAGAAGCATGTGCCTGTTGTTGAAAAAGTTGATGGCGGCTACAAAGTGACTGTAGGCAGTGTCGCTCATCCGATGGAGGAAAAACACTACATCGAATGGATCGAACTGCTTGCCGACGGTAAGGCCTATCGCCAGTTTCTTAAGCCGGGAGAAGTTGCAGAAGCATTCTTCTGCGTAACTGCTACAACAGTAACTGCCCGCGAACTGTGCAACCTGCACGGACAGTGGTCTGCACAAGGCTAGTTGATACATTTTACATTCAGTAACAACAAAATGGCCCTCCGGATTTCGGAGGGCCATTTTGTTGTTACTGAAACGGAACGGGGAGTATTCTGTTCTATGTGGCGCTTATCCTTTTATTCGCAGTACTGATTGAAATACTCTGGAACAACGATATAATCGGGCAATAATATCCGGTTTCAGGAATGCCAGAAAAGTTGCAGCGAATTTGCACAGCCGGTAGCCTCCTTATATTTGCCGCTGTCGGTTTCTGTTTCGTATTTCAAATATTGGAGTAACAGCAGATGAAGATTGCTGAGAAACGTACATACGATATGCAACTACTTCCGGAAAGTGAACGCCCACGACTGCTGCTGGTCGACGACCAACCGGTCAACATCCAGGTGTTGCATGGCGTGTTCAGCAACGACCACGAAGTTTTTTTCGCAACCAACGGCAGGCAGGCCATCAAGATGGCTCATACATGCCTGCCGGATTTGATACTGCTTGATGTTGTCATGCCCGAAATGGGAGGGCTGGAAGTGTGCCGTCAGCTGACGAGTGATCCGGAAACACGGGATATTCCGATCATCTTTGTCACTGGTCAGGACAGCCCTGAGGATGAAACAATTGGACTGGAAGCAGGAGCGGTTGATTTCATCACCAAACCGGTCAACCCGGCGGTTGTTCGTGCCAGGGTGAAAACGCACCTGACTCTCAAGCACCAGACGGAGCAATTAAAATCCATGGTTTTCGTCGATGGTCTAACCGGCGTGGCCAACCGGCGGCGTTTTGATGAATGTCTCAACATTGAATGGAACCGCTGTTGTCGCCACAACAAGTCACTCGGACTGTTTATGATCGATATTGATCATTTTAAAAAATATAACGATCTCTACGGTCATCAAGCGGGTGATGTCTGTCTGCAGAAAGTGGCAGAGATTCTGAGTTCGCAGGTGGGACGGTCGTATAATCTGGTTGCACGCTACGGTGGCGAGGAGTTTGTCTGCCTTTTCCCGGGAATTTCCATGGAAAATGCGATGAGCAAAGCGCGCCAGATGGTTAAGGCACTTTACGAGTGCGCCCTGCCGCATGCTGCTTCAGATTCCGCATCAGTTGTTACAATCAGTCTGGGAGTGGCAGTTACGTTTCCCGCTCAAAACAGGCTGCCGGAAGAGTTGGTAGCTGCAGCCGATGCAGCGTTATATAGTGCAAAACAAAATGGGAGAAATCAGATCAGCAGCCGGAATCTGACTTGAAACATTTGGCATTTTAACAGGGTAAACTATGCCGCATACCGCATCAGTTTCAAAGAGAGAACGACCTCAAGCATACATCTGGCGCCTGATCTTGGGCGCCATGCTGTTTAATCTGCTGTTTGGCGGGCTGGTTTGCATTACTCTTCTCCATCAGCGCAGCCAGGATGAAGCAGATGTCAGGACTACTATCAGCAATATCTGTAAAATTCTGGAGCAGAACATTGCCGGAACTATCAAGGAGAGCAATCTGGGGTTGATGGCACTCAAGGATGAGTATGAACATCAACTGGTCGATGGCGGCATCAATAAAGATCGATTGAATGCTACAATCCGGAGTTTGAACGGTCATTCGCCACAGGTTGTTGCCTACCGGATTGCCGACTTAAGCGGGACTGTGCTTTACGGACATGGGACTCTGAATGGTACCACGGTCACTAAAATTGCCCTGCAACCGGAATTATTGGAACGTCTCCGCACTGACCCCGAGGCTGGCCTGCTCATTTCTGACCCGGTAGTCGGGCACGTGTCAAAGAAATGGATTATAATTTTAGCTCGTCGCCTTAATAACCCGGATGGCAGCGGCGCCGGTGTCGTCATCGCCTCCCTGCCGCTGGAAAACTTCACTAAGTTATTTGCCACGATAAATCTTGGCGAAAATAGTGTCATCTCGCTGCGTAATATGCGAATGGGATTAGTTGCCCGCTATCCGGAGACCGACCCATCCGGCCGGGCGTACGGTACCAGGCCGGTTTCGAAACAACTGCAACAGCTACTGGCCGAGGGGCGCACCGAGGCATCTTATTTTACCCCGACCGGATCTGACAATGTTGCCAGGTTGGTGAGCTTTCGAAAGGTCGGAGCGTTCCCGCTCTTCATCATTGTCGGTATTTCCCGAGATGTGTTTCTGGCGGATTGGTACAATGAGGCAGAGCGATTGTCACTTCTGCTGCTGTTCTCGATAGTCATAACCGTTGTTCTGAGCAGGTTTCTATACCGGTCAAAACTTCGTGAGTTTAAAAACAACGACAGAATAGCTCAACAGGAAGAGCAGTACCGCATTGTTGCTGAAAACACCCTGGCCTGGGAGTTCTGGCTGGCTCCGGATGGCAGATTTATTTATACCTCGCCATCCTGTCAGAAAATTACCGGGTATGCGGCGGCGGAGTTTGAAGCAGACCATACGTTGCTGGAGCGTATCGTTTATCCGGATGATCGTGCCATGTTCCGTGAACATCGCCACGAAGCCGTACATAGTGTTCTCAATGATGCTGGGGCTGAGCTGGTACTCAGGGTTGTCTGTGCAGACGGCAGTGTGCGCTGGCTGGCTCATGTATGTAAGCCGATTTTTGATGATTCGGGCTGTTTCCTTGGCAGTCGCGGCAGCAACAGAGATATTACCGAGAGCAAACTGACGGAAATTCAGCTGAAACAGAATCAGAAACGCATGGAAAGTCTGGTCAGGATTGCTCAACTACAGACCGATGATACGCAGAATCTGCTTGATATGGCATTGGCAGAAGCGATTGATATAACCGGCAGCAGGATCGGCTACATTTACCACTATAATGAAGAAAACCAGCAGTTTACTCTGAACAGCTATTCCACCGGTGTCATGAAAGAATGCTCGGTTGAATCCGGAATTAAAAATTGCTATGAACTTTCGAATACCGGCATCTGGGGGGAGGCGGTAAGGCAGCGCATACCGATCGTGCTTAATGATTTTCAAGCAGAACATCCACTTAATAAAGGGTATCCGGAGGGTCATGCCCCGCTCCTCAGGTATCTGACCCTGCCGGTCTTTTCCAATGAGAGCATTGTCGGGGTTGTCGCCGTGGCCAATAAAGAGCAGCCGTATGATGAAACCGATGTGCTTCAACTGATGCTCTTGATGGATGCAGTCTGGAGGATTGTTGAACGCATTGATTCTGATAAGGAGTTACGACTGGCTAAAGAGGCTGCTGAAGCTGCCAGTATAGCCAAAAGCCAGTTTCTTGCAAATATGAGCCATGAAATACGCACGCCCATGAATGCCGTTATCGGGATGTTGCACCTGCTCAAACGAACTGAACTGTCTCCAAGACAGCAGGATTATGTGGCCAAAGTACAGGTGGCCTCCCGGTCGTTGTTGACGATCCTGAACGATATACTCGATTTTTCCAAGATCGAGGCTGGCAGACTGGAGATGGACGAAACGCCGTTCTCGCTTGCTGATCTGCTCCGCAGTCTTTCGGTGATTCTCTCTGCTGGTGTTCAGAGCAAATCGGTGGATGTGCTTTTTGATATCAACGATAAGATCCCGTCTGTCCTGCATGGTGATGGGGTGCGACTGCAGCAGGTATTGCTCAATCTTGCCGGTAACGCCATCAAGTTTACCGAGCAGGGTAAGGTTGTCGTAACCGTACGTCAGACAGCGTTAACAGCCGACGAAGTGACACTTGAATTCAGCGTCAGGGACAGCGGTATCGGCATAGAACCTCATATGCTTGAACATATATTTTCCGACTTTGTGCAGGCAGAGTCTTCTACAACCCGACGTTTTGGTGGAACAGGACTCGGATTGGCGATCAGCAGAAAGCTGGTAGCTCTGATGGGTGGTGTGTTGGCAGTTGAAAGTGAACCGGGGCGTGGCAGTAAATTTTATTTCACACTTACCTTCAAACTGAATCCTGAGCATGATGCAGATGAAGGCAGGCATACTCTCGATGATGAGCTGTCACAGATTGTTGGTGATACTGCCATGGTACGTGAGAGGTTGTCCGGTTTGCAGTTGCTGGTGGTCGAAGACAATCTGACCAACCAGCAGGTGGCGCAGGAAATCCTTTCACAGGAAGGTGCTGTTGTCGCTGTCGCCTCATCCGGTCAAGAGGCAATCGAACTGCTCTTGAATTCCGACCCGTTCAATGCGGTACTCATGGATATCCAGATGCCGGGTATGGATGGCCACGAAGCAACCCGGCTGATTCGTGAAAAGCTGAAACTTACTGATCTGCCGATTATTGCCATGACTGCCAATGCGCTTACCACAGACCGCGATCTTTGCCTGGCCTCAGGAATGAATGACCATGTGGGCAAACCGATTGATATTGATAGACTGGTAGCGGTACTGAAGCACTGCTGTGGCGTGACGTCAGGTGAGTCGATCGTTCCGACTGCGGGTAGGGGGCAGGTATTTGATACCCCCGGTTTTGAAGTTGATTCTGCACTCAGACGTTTGAATAACACCCGATTGTATGCCCGGCTTGCACGATTATTTGAGCAGGATCAGGGTGTGATCATGGAACTATTGCGCCACAATATTGTTGAAGGTGATGTTACAGAGACCAGACACCAGCTCCATACTCTGAAAGGGGTAGCGGGGTCACTGGGGGCTGCGGCCCTCGCCCGTGCCGCTGCTGATGGAGAAACAGCTCTGAAGGATTCTGATGATATGGACGGGGTTAAAGTTGTCATGAGTACCCTTGAATTATTGTTCAAAGAGGCATGTGCGCGGTTGCGGGAAGTGGCAAACCAGCTTGATCCCGTCATAATCAACTCTGGAACGGCACTCGTGTCTGATCGGGAGATGCTGCATGTCCAATTGCTGGAGCTGGAAAACTTGCTTACATCAGGGAATCTCAGGGCCGTGCAGCTATGTAGCGAGATGTCTCTTCAATTTGGTGATGAACTGCATGAGCAGAGTGCCGCACTGAATGAGGCCATGGAACGGCTTGATTTTTCATCAGCGCTGGATCTCTGCCGCGATTTACGGTGGAAAACAGACCTGCCGGAGTGAAAAGGTAAGACGATGAAAATAACCATATCTGCTGAAATCGGCAGGTATCAGTTGGCATATGCGCATTTGTAGCGTAGCTTGCATCAGCGATGTCCGAATTGGAACGGTGTCTGTTTGTTGATATTGTGTACCATTGAAAATTCATTGAACGCAGGATCTTGCAAACACGCAGTATGTGGTGTTTTGTCTCTTCTGTTGTACGAGTCCACTAAATGATTGAACTGAAAAACGTTACCAAACGGTACGGATTGCTTACAGCTGTTGACGATGTCTCTTTCTCTGTCAAGCCAGGCGAGTGCTTTGCTCTGCTTGGACCCAATGGTGCCGGGAAGACGACAATCGTAAAAATGCTGCTCGATTTTACCCGACCGACGTCGGGAAATGTATCGTTATACGGAATCCCAAGTACACACGCAGAATGCCGACAGTCAATCGGTTATCTTGCCGAGAACCACCGTATTCCTCCAACCCTTTCAGGGTGGAACTACCTTCTGCGCTGTGCTGAATTATTGGATATAACCGGGTCTGAAGCTACCGATCAATGCAGGCACATTGTTGAACAGATCGGAATGCAAGGCAGGGAAAACACAAAGGTCTGCACATATTCCAAAGGCATGGTTCAACGGTTCGGATTAGGTGCAGCACTCATGGGAGATCCCAAACTGTTAATACTGGATGAGCCCACCTCCGGTCTGGATCCCATCGGTATCAGGGAGATACGCCAGCTTTTAGAGTCGCTTAAAGCTCAAGGCAAGACTATCTTCCTGAATTCACACCTGCTGTCGGAAGTCGAAAAAATCTGCGATACCGCAGCAATAATCAACCGTGGCAGACTATTGATAAAAGATGCAGTTTCCGCCATTGTTGAAGACGGTGAGACGCTCGAAGATGTATTTGTAAGACTGGTGAAAGGTTGACATGGAAACGTCAAAATTATCCCCCATACTAAAAATTACAAAATATACGTTTATTGACGAGGTGCAGCAGAGAAGTTTCGTCATCATGTTCGTTGTCTGCGCACTCTGCGTATTTCTTCTCCGCGGCTGTTATCAGGGTAATTACATGGTGAACGGACAATCTCTTGATGCCGGAACCGTCGTCAGGACGTTATCGAAAGCGACATTCCATGTTATTGGTGCCGGTGTGATGGTCATAGCGGCCTTACTCTCGATGCGAATATTCACGCGCGACCGGAATGAGGGGGTGCAATCTGGTATTTTGTCCAAAGCGGTCGCCCGGTGGCAGTATGTTATGGGAAAGATTCTCGGAGTATGGGTTTTGTCGGCACTGTTCATGTTTGTCCTGCACAGCATTGTATTCCTGATCACATCCGTCAATTTGAAGGTTATTATGCCGGAATATCTTCTCGCCTCTCTGCTCTGTTCTGTCAACCTGCTCTTTGTGGTTGTTGCAGTGCTTCTTTTTTCTCTTCTGATGCCCGACATTGTCGCTTTTCTGTGTGTTCTCGGCATCGGTATCGTCGGATTCATAGCAGATGGCATCGCTGCCGCCAGCCAAAGTCAGATAGCGCAGGCGATAGTCCGGCAAACTGCCGGCCATTCACAGTCGGACGTTACCTGGTGGAAGGTCGTGTATCTTTTCTGGCCGAAGCTCCTGGGGGTTCAGCAGACGGCGTCTTCATTGACTGAGAGCACATCAAGTCATGGATTCGGCACTCTCTATCCATTCATCAATGTTCTTATCTATTGCCTCATGCTTGGTGCATTGCTTTTCAAGCAATTCAGAAATGAGGATATTGTCTAGCTTTGCGGGATGAGTAGTGATTGTTGCTCGCCGCTTTACTCTTTACAGCCACTCATGTATCATCTCCACCGTGAAACGTATCTTATCCTTCTACATAATTCGTGAAATTTCTTCCCTCTTCCTGCTGGGTATCGTCATTTTTACCATGGTTCTGCTGATGGGCCGCTTGATCACACTGACCGATCTTGTCGTCTCACGCGGTGTGCCATTGGCGGATGTCAGCAGGATGATCATGTATCTAATCCCCTCTTTTCTGGTGTTTACGATCCCCATGGCGTTTTTGCTGGCGGTATTGCTGTCATTTGGACGGTTTTCAGCCGATAACGAGATTGTCGTCATCAAGGCCAGCGGGGTCAGTCTTCTGCAGATAATGCCGCCGGTAATCGCCTGCGCCCTTGTTGCCGTCCTGTTGGCGTTGGGCGCGAGTACAATCGGCGTGCCCTGGGGCAACAGCGCATTCAGGGATTTGAGTATTCAGGTTGTGAAGCAGAATATTACCGCCACCATACGGGAGAAAATTTTCTGGGACGATATCCCGGGTGTTGTCATGTATACCGATCATTATGATGAGGGAACCCATGCATTGAAGGGGGTTATTATCCATGATGGTCGTAATCAGGACCAGCCCATGACGATCTTTGCAAGAGACGGAGTTGTCTCAACTGCGCCCGGCAGTCAGGCGCTGCAGTTGTCACTGTATGGCGGATCGATCCATATGGCGGGTACCGGCGGTCTGTACCGTCTTGTTCATTATGGTGAATATGTTATGACCGTCGGAGAAAAGGGCAGCAGTACGTCGGTATCCCGGAATGAACCGGATATGTGGCTCTCAGAACTTCAGCATCAGATTGATGATCCGGGTACTTCCGAAAAAAACCGTCTGAAGTTGCAGGCCGAATTTCACAGTCGTTTTACTTTTCCCTGTGCATCATTGGTTTTCGCCATACTGGCTGTTCCGTTGGGCATACAAAACCGACGATCGGGTAAATCGGGCGGTTTTACAATCAGTATCGTGATAATTCTGTCATATTACGTCCTGATGTCGGTTGGACGAACCCTGGCGGAGAAAGGGACTATCCCGCCGGTAATTGCACTCTGGATTCCCAATGTGATTTTTTTGGGGATTGGATGGTATTTTCTGCGCCTGGCATCATCGGAACAGAACCTTCCCCAGTTTCCGCTGAAGAAAATAATTAATTTTTTTCGGAGATCCTTCTGAGATGGGTATCCTTGCCCGCTACATAGCCCGAACCTGGGTACGTTTGCTCATGCTCTGCCTTGGCGGTTTTGTCGGGCTCTATCTGGTGATTGACCTCATTGAAAAAATTCCACGCTTTCTGCGCGCAGGCGGAGTCTTCGGAGATATTGTTCAGTATTTTATCTGGAAATTTCCTGAAATGATCAGTCGCACCGCCACGTTTTCAATTTTGATGGCAACACTGCTGACGCTTGGAGTGCTTTCACGGGACAGTGAAATTATTGCCATGCGCAGCTGTGGTGTCAGTCTATTGAGGATATCGCTGCCGATGCTGGCTCTCGGCCTCGGTGCCAGTCTTCTGTTATTGATCAATGCCGAATTGGTCCTGCCGGTCAGTTATGCTCGTACCGAACTGATCGACCGTGTAAAAATCAAGAAAAAAGGAGAGCGGGTAACATTCAAACGTAATAATATCTGGTTTCGCTCTTCATCAATGATCCTACAGGCCCGTCTATTTGAACCGAAATCCAATACATTGAAAGGCGTCGTCGTCTGGAGTGTCGATGACGCCATGAATCCGGTCAGCAGGATTGATGCCGATAGCGCCGTGTACCGTGACGGACGGTGGCAACTGCAGGGAACTACAACCAGAAATTTTCTGACGGCAGGCGGGTATGCGCCGAAGTCCGCGCAAACCATGCCGCTGGATATCAAACTTAAAGTCGAAGATTTACAGGTTCTGGATAGTGACGCTGACAATATGAGTATCCGGACACTGAGGGAGTACGCTGATAATCTGCAGCGCGGCGGCTATAAGGCCTATCGCTATCTGACCTTGATGCATACAAAAATTGCATCACCGTTTGCAGCTCTGATAATGGTGCTGCTCGGAATTCCTTTCGCCCTCAGAAACAATCGTTCCAGCGGTATCGCCATGGGCATTGGTGCTGGTGTTGCGATAGGTTTTGCGTATTTTATTGTCAATGCGGTACTGCTCTCCTATGGACGGAGCGGTGTTCTGCCCCCGATTGCCGCCGCATGGGGAGCGAATGGTCTTTTCATGGTGAGTGGAGTCTGGTTATCGATGACGGTCAAAGGGTAAATGGAGGAGATTTTAAATGAAACGAGCAACGATACTGATACTGTTATGTAGCTGTTTTATTTCCCTTGCCTGCGGAGGTTACGCAGCGGAACGGCCCAAACGCACAAAAAGCGTATCAGCACCACTACCTGCCCCGACGCCTGTGCCGATTACTGTTCTCAGCATTATTCCGGCTCAGGCGGAACCGGGTGCAAAAGTGATGTTATCCGGTTCCGGTTTTGGTGAAACCGCATCAGTTTTTTTGGGAAGTGTCGAAATTGCTGCGCTGGTCAGTGATGCCAAACAGGCGGAGTTTACCATACCGCAACAGATGGAAGCCGGGCTCTATGCCCTCTATGTAAAACGCTCTGATGGCACTCTCGGTAGAACGTACAATTTTTCGGTGCTTCCGCTTCGCCCCGTGTTAAGTACGTTGCAGCCGGCGCTGATCAGTTCCTGTGCAGTTGGCGGTGATCGCGAAGTAACCGCCGTCGGGGCTAATTTCAGTGATGCTTCGATGTTGTTTTTTGATGGTGCCGTTTTGACAAGTGTGCGCCACTCGCCCGAGTCCATATCATTTTCTGTGCCGAATGTGTCGGGCGGACTGCATCAGGTACAAGTGAAGAATGCACCTGACAATGCTTCCGTGCCGCTGGTTCTCGCAGTGGAAACCAAACCGGAAATCGGTCAGGTCATGATCGGGAACGAACATGTCAATTATTATGAATTGGTTGTCAGCGGCAGGAATTTTCAGCAGAATTCATCACTCTATGTTGACGGTACACAGATAGGCGGTCGGGGTGGTCAGGAAATGGCTGAACGGGAAAAGCTGATCTATATTGACTGCACAAAACTGATCTATCAGCGACATCCCTTTTCACCGGTAAACAAGGACTTTCGACTCCAGGTCGTAAATCCGGGTGGCGAGGGGAGCCAGGTTATTACCGTAACGGCTCCCTGATGAACTCACGAAACATAAAAGGATATTATTGAACATGCAGGTAAAAAACAGATTTCATTCGTTATATACGCTCTGGTTGGTCATTGTTGTATTTTCGCTCATCACCCGAACAATACTTCTCGCGGTGTCTCTGCCTCAAGTCGGCCTGAATCCGCTCCTGTGGGGTAAAATATATGCGGTAGGGTTCTTCTTTGATTGTGTGACCTTTTCCTATTTTGCCATTCCATTTGTATTGGTTGCGGTTCTTCTGCCTGACAGGATGTTCAATAGTACAATTTTCAAATTATGTGCCTCTATCACAGGTTTTGCACTCACCTACCTGATGCTGTTTAATGTCGTCGCCGAATATACGTTCTTTGATGAATTCGCTACCCGTTTCAATTTTATCGCGGTCGATTATCTGATTTATACGAACGAAGTTATCAGCAATATCAGGGAGTCTTACCCGGTTAATGGAATACTTGCCGGGTTGCTGATTCTGAGTGCGGGTCTGTTTATCCCGGTTCAAAGACATCTGTCCCGTTCATTTTCCTATACATCGCGTATAGGCAATCGCGTGAAGACAGGTGCTGTCTTTCTTGTGCTGCCGATTCTCTCTTTCATTGCGGTAGACCTGTCACTGACTCAAATATCGCCGAATAATTACGCGGATGAACTGGCCGGCAACGGCATCTATTGCCTTTTTGCCGCATTCAGGAACAACGAACTGGATTTCAACAAGTTCTATGCAAACAAGCCAGAATCGGCGGTTATTGCCCATTTGAAAGCGATGTTGCAGGAGAAGAACAGTCGCTTCGTTTCGCAGGAAGGCCCCTCGATTTCCCGCGTCATACAACCGGGCGGGGCAGAAAAACACCTGAATATTGTGCTTGTCATTGAGGAAAGCCTGAGTGCGGAATTTTTGACGTCTTTTGGAAACACGAAGGGGATCACACCAAACCTGGATAAACTTGCTACAGAATCACTCTTTTTCACCCATCTGTACGCAACCGGTACCCGAACCGTGCGCGGCCTTGAAGCGATTACTCTTTCCATGCCGCCGCTCCCGGGAACGTCGGTTGTGAAACGTCCAAAAAACGAAAATTTTGTTTCGTTTGGCTCGGTCATGAAGGAAAAAGGGTATGACAACAAGTTCATTTATGCAGGTCACGGCTACTTTGACAACATGAACTATTTCTATGCAAATAATGGATTTTCAACGATAGACAGAACCAATTTTTCCTCGGATGAAGTCACCTTTACCAACGCATGGGGGGTCTGTGACGAAGATCTGTTCATGAAGGTGGTCAAAGAGGCGGATCTCTCCTACAATAGTAAAAAACACTTTTTCAGTGTTGTTATGACTACATCGAATCATCGTCCTTTTACCTACCCGGACGGCAAAATTGACATACCCTCGAAGAGCGGTCGTGACGGCGGTGTTAAATACTCTGATTATGCTATCGGTCGCCTGCTTGCTGAGTCAAAAAAGAAGCCCTGGTTTAATGATACCATTTTTGTCATTGTGGCCGACCATTGTGCCGGCAGTGCCGCAAAGCTTGCGTTGCCGATCAAAAACTATGAGATCCCGCTCTTTATCTATGCACCTGCACATATAAAACCGCACATTGTTGACCGGATGATGAGCCAGATTGACGTGGCTCCGACCCTGCTGGGATTGCTCAACTTCAAATATACCAGCGCTTTTATCGGCAAAAACATAATGACGACTGATGCCTGGACCGAGCGGGCGTTTATCTCAACGTATCAAAAGTTGGGGTACATCAAGGATAATAAACTGCTGGTTCTCGGCCCGAAAAAAGCGGCAGATTACTTCAGCTTTATCCGGAAAGACGGTGAGACAACTGTTATAAAGCCGCAGGAGGACTTGCTGATGGATGGGTTAGGGTATTTTCAGGGTATGAATTATGTGTACAAGAATCGATTGAACCGCTTGAAAAACAGTCCCTGATGGCTAACGCTTTCCCCACAGTGTCAGCAGTGCCGGCAGAAACATCAGAAACGCCGCAACGCTGGCGATCATCCCCAGGGACATGACCGCGCCGATACTGAATACTCCCTGATGGTGCGCCACGGTCAGAGCACCGAAGCTGAACAGAATGGTCAGGGCATTCAGGAAAACCCCGACACCGGTACTACTGGTAACTACCTGCCCGGGCAGCTCGCTTCCCTGTCGATAGCGATTAAGAATATAAATTGCCGAATCAATGCCGACACCCAGGAGCAGCGGCAGAACAATAATATTAGCAGAATTGAAACTGATCCCGATAAGACGCATACCACCGACCATCAGCAGCAGTCCGACTACGAGTGGAACAGTCCCCAATAGTGCATAGCGAACGCTTCTGAAATTAATAAGCAAAAGTACACCTATACCTATGAAGGCATACACGAAAGCCGTAAGGTAGGCGCTTCTCAGAACCGAGAGTGATTCGAACACCATGACCGGTTCGCCGGTGGCATGGGGGAAAACACTCTTTACCTGATCGACAAACTCCTGAAGCGGTTCCCGTTCGAAAATCTCTTTTTTTGCTGCCACCTGCAGAAGAAGTTGACCATTCTTACCAACAAACCGCTGCAACAGCTGCCGGGGAATATCGGTTTCGGCTATCGGGGCTGCTTCCATACTTTCTTTCAGCATACGCAGCTTATCCGGCAATTCGGCAAACATTCCTCCCTGAAATTCCCGCAGCATTCCCAGCGCATTCCTGTCTTTCTCCGCTTCCAATGTTTTGAAAAAACTGTCAAGTGTCTTCAAAAAAGCCGCTACCGGGAGCGCTTCCGGTTTTTTGTGCGCCTCAAGATCAATTTTAAGTTTCTCTACCCGGTCACGGAAATTTTCAAATACCGTAGGGAGGGCCATGATCTGCAGGTTTTCCTCGTAGGGGACCGGCTTGATCTGGTCCATTACCTGACGGAGTGCGGCCAATTCAGCCAGTTTTTCCCGCTGCTGATCCGGTACAAAAGACAGCCTGCTGACAACATGGTCAACAGCAGGCAGCTTTTCAAGCCGTGCCGTAAGGACACGTGCTTCTGCCTCATCCCTGGCGGTTACAACGGCACAATATCCGGAATTTTCTTTGCTGCGCATCAGCTTGTAGGCATATTCGACCGATTGCAGCCCTTTTGCCTGCATGTTCATCAGGTTGTAGTCAAATCGCATTGTCAGGGCCGGGTAGAGGCTGATAATAGACAGGGCGGTGGCAGCGGCGATTATCATGCGCGGGTTGGTAAAGATGGCCCGAAAAAACGGTCGCTCATGGATGCCCGGGTTTTCCTCATACTTCCGGGCAGAAATAAGTGAAGTTGTTCTGAATCGATCCAGCAGTATCAGCATGGCCGGCAGAACAGTGAACGTGGTGAGAACACAGATAAATACACCACCAGCGGCAATGATGCCCAGTTCGGCAATTCCCTTGAAGTCGGTGAAGGCGAAGGTGGCAAAGGCCAGGGCAACGGTGGCGGCAGCCATGAAGATGGAGCGAAAGTTGGATGTAAGCCCGGTCTCGATTGCTTCCAGACCGTCGGCACCGATTTTGAGTTCTTCCTGATAGCGCAGTACAACCTGGATTCCGTACTCAATCCCCAGGCCAATCAGCATAATGGCGAATACCATGGAGAGAATGTTGAGATGCCCGACGGCCAGTGTTGCAAAAGCGAAAGAGAGGCAAATACCCACAATCAGTGAGACCATGGCGGCAATTACATTCAGTAGGCCACGGAAGGCAAACAGCAGCAGGATGACGGTTAGCGAAAGGGACAGGACCGTAGCGATGCTGATATCATTTTTACTGGTGGCCATTTCTTCATATTCCAGCACCGGCACCCCGGTCAGGCCACCCCGGACTCCCTTGAATTCAGGCCGTTTCAATGTGTCGGTCAGAACGGCCCGGGCGGCCTGAATCGACCGCTCCGAAGCAACAAAGCTCCCCTCATCCTTGACCGGCAGCATGGTAATGACCTGCTGTTTTCCGACATTCTCCAGCATTGATGGCTTACCGTCGCCCCCACCTTTCAGGAATGAATCCATGGAGAGCCCGCTCGACTTTCCGTCAAATGCCTTAAATCCCGCATCCAGTGTTGACAACATAAAAGTCAGACTGGCAAGGGATGTTGTACTTTCCGATTTCAGATACGCATCGATCTGACCGGTCAAACTGGTGAAAAGAGTTTGTACCGAAGGGGCTTCTGCCAGCTCTTTCAACACCGGAGCTGCCATGGTGAGAGTCCGCCGCAGGTTCTTAATGTCTTCCAAAGGCATAAACAACAGGCCATTAGACCTGAAAAAAGGAAGTCCGCCGGGATAGAAAATATCACGGAAGGAATCCTGCCTTTTACACAGTGCAGCATATAACGCGTCGGCAGCTCTGGTTGAACGTTCCGCGTCATCGGATTCAATAACTGCAACTATCTCTTCCTGGTCGCCGAATTCGGCTCGGTAGGTGCGGTAATCGATCTGGAACGGGGCGTTTCGCGGCATCAGGTCATCACGTCCGGTCAGGAATGACATATTCCTGACCGTGTACAGAACTGAAAAGGCAGATAGCAACAGAGCCAGAGTCAAAATCAGGCGTGGATATCGCAGTATGAATGTAAACAGGCGGCTATGTTTGTGAGACACGGATGCTCCTTTGCGTTGAATATACTCCGTTGAATAGCATCGGAAGAGATGAAAAGTCAATGCAGCGGGGACGTTAGTTGAAGGCATCATTTAGTGCGGGCATGGCAAAAGATATTGCTCAGCAGTGCCAGAGTGTGCTATGTGTCTCCTGTTCGTGAACCACAGAGGTCACCAAGCCCTGTGGTTTTTTATTTCTATTCAAGGAGCATCACCGCATGATCGCTGCATCGAATATTACCCTTTCTTACGGAAAGCGCGTTCTTTTTAAAGATGTCAATATCAAGTTTACCCCCGGTAACTGCTATGGTCTGATTGGTGCGAACGGCGCGGGGAAATCTACTTTTCTCAAAATTCTTTCCGGAGAACTTGATGCCGACAAAGGAGAGGTTATCGTCGGGCCTCGGGAGCGAATCGCCGTTCTCCGTCAGGATCAGTTTGCCTTTGACGATGAAACTGTATTCAACACGGTGATCATGGGGCATAAACTGTTATACGATGTTATGACGGAGCGGGAAGCAATCTACTCCAAGGGGGAATTTACTGAAGAAGACGGCGTTCGATCTGCTGAACTCGAGAGTGATTTCGCAGAAATGAACGGCTACGAGGCAGAATCAGAAGCCGCAGTGCTCTTGAACGGGCTCGGCATTCCTGAGGAGCTACGGACAAAGCAGATGAAAGAACTTGAACCGGGGGATAAAGTACGTGTGCTGCTGGCACAGGCCCTCTTCGGCAATCCTGATGTACTGTTGCTGGACGAACCGACCAACAATCTCGACCTGAAATCCATAAAATGGCTGGAGGAGTTTCTCTTTCGTTTTCCCAATACAGTTATCGTGGTGTCCCATGACCGTCATTTTCTCAATCAGGTCTGTACCCATACCGCTGATATCGATTTCGGACGTATTCAGATTTATGTCGGCAACTACGATTTCTGGTATCACGCAAGTCAGCTGAACTTAAAGCAAAAGCAGAATGAAAACCGCAAAGTATCTGAGCGGGCTGATGAACTTAAAGCGTTTATCCAACGTTTCAGTTCAAATGCATCCAAGGCAAAACAGGCAACATCGCGCAGGAAACTGCTTGATAAACTAACGCTGGAGGATATGCCGACGTCATCTCGAAAATATCCACACGTCGTGTTTAAGCCGGAAAGAGCGTGCGGCGATATAATTCTGGAAATTCAGGGGCTGACCAAAGAGATTGAGGGTGTCAAGGTATTGAACAATTTTGACCTGATTGTACGCAAAGGGGACAAAATTGCTTTTGTCGGCGGGAATGTGCTTGCACGAACAACTCTTTTTCAAATACTGGCAGGTGAACTGGAACCTGACAGCGGCAGTTTTCGCTGGGGTATCACTATCACAAGCGCATATTTTCCAAAAGAGAACAGCCAGTACTTCGAACGCGAAATGACCCTGATCGAATGGCTGGGTCAGTATTCGCCTCCTACTGAGGGTGAAACGTTTGCACGCGGTTTCCTGGGTCGCATGCTTTTCTCCGGTGAAGAGGCGATGAAAAAAACAACGGTCCTTTCCGGTGGCGAGAAAGTCCGTTGCATGTTGTCGCGCATGATGTTGACCGCGGCAAATGTGATAATCCTTGATGAACCGACCAACCATCTGGATCTGGAATCAATAACCGCACTTAATGATGGGCTGATTGCCTTTTCTGAGGTGATTCTGTTTGCTTCACACGACCATGAATTTGTCTCAACCGTTGCCAACCGGATCATCGAAATCACCCCTGGTGGTGTCATTGATCGAACCATGGGTTTTGAAGAGTATCTGGAAAGTGAAGACGTGTCCAAGGAGCGGGATAATTTCTATCATGGTCATGCCGATCTGAGTCTGTAAGAGCTGTTATTCCAATGAATGGTTAAAGCCACAGAGATCTCATTCTCTGTGGCTTTATGTATATCGTGGAGATGCAATGTTTTCATCCTCAACACTCGGTATTACCTGGCTGCCGCCTGATCTCGAAGAGGAACGGTGGGAGTTTTTCAACCATCCCGCAAAACAGGAGTGGTACGGAAGCCATTCCGTATCCTGGGAACAACTGCTGTCCCGGTTTGAATACGGCACTCTGGTTCCCTACCCCCGCGGAGGATTCATCGGTGATATACCGGTAGCGCTTTCCTATCATTCCTTCAAAGAGTATCAGACTTATTGCGCCCGGGCAAAACGCGGCTACCGGAAAAACTACTCGCGGATGGAAGATGCATTGCAGTGTGCCGGTTCGCTTGTTCTGAAAGCGCCGATAATTATATGCTTCAACGGGGAAGGATTGCTCTTCTCCGGTTACCGGAGGCTTTGTCTCGCGTGGAATTACGGTATGGTGCCCTACGTGTGGCTGGTATCTCTCGGGTAACATCTGTTCTACATTAATTAACAGGGAGTTCTACCAATGATTCAATTGTCAAATATATCCAGGCAGCATGGTTCGCAGATTCTGTTTAGGGATGCATCCTGTCAGATACTGCCTGGTACCCATACCGGCCTGGTCGGTCCAAACGGTGCCGGAAAAACTACGATTTTTCGCATTATTGCCGGACAGGAAGAGCCGGATGCGGGCGAGGTGATACTCCCTAAAAAAACAACGATCGGCTATTTTTCTCAGGATGTGGGTGAAATGTCCGGGCGGTCGGCGCTCGAGGAAGTTATGGCAACGTGCGGACCTACGGTGCAACTGGCGGCGGAGATGAAGGAAATGGAGGCTGCCATGTGCAAGCCTCAGTCCGATGATGACATGGCCGCGCTTCTGGAACGCTACGGAAATGCAGTTGAAGAATTTGAGCATATGGAAGGGTATGACCTTGACTCCCGGGCTCAGGCGGTTCTCACCGGTCTTGGCATCGGGCCTGACCGCTACAATCATCCGGTAGAATCGTTCAGTGGCGGTTGGAAAATGCGTATCGCTCTGGCGAGTATATTGACTCTTAAACCCGACGTCCTGCTGCTTGACGAACCGACTAACCATCTCGATGTTGAATCGATCATCTGGCTTGAGGAATGGCTTGCTAACGAATTTAACGGGGCACTGCTGATGACCAGCCATGACCGTGACTTCATGAACCGGGTTGTGTCCCGGGTTATAGAGGTGAACAACGCCACTCTCACAACCTATGGCGGCAATTATGATTTTTATGAACGTGAGCGGGATATCCGTCTTGAACAGTTGATTGCTTCGCACAAGCGGCAGCAGGATATGCTCGCCAAGGAAGAAGAGTTTATCGCCCGCTTTGCCGCCCGTGCTTCCCACGCGGCCCAGGTGCAATCCCGTGTTAAAAAACTTGAAAAAATCGAGCGGATTGAAATTCCGGCTGAAGAGCGCACCGTTCGTTTTGGGTTTGCCGATCCTCCGCGCAGTGGTGATGACGTAGCTGCATTTGAAAATTTAGGAAAGGTCTGGATAACGCCTGATGGCCATGAAAAGCCGGTTTTCCATGGCGTTACCGGTATGGTAAAACGACTCAACAAGGTTGCCGTTGTTGGTGTCAATGGTGCGGGTAAGTCAACGTTTCTTAAAATCCTGGCAGGTCAAACCGAAGCAACGGATGGATGCGTGACGATTGGAGCTAACGTGGAGGTCGGCTATTTCAGCCAACACGCCATGGATTTGCTCGATCCAAAGAAAACCATCTTTGAAACCATGCAGGACTGCATGCCGCTTGCCACTATCGGCCAGATTCGAAATCTGCTCGGAGCTTTCCTTTTTTCCGGGGATACGGTTGACAAACGAATAGAAAATATATCGGGTGGAGAGAAGAGCAGGGTGGTCTTGGCGACAATTCTGGCCCGTCCGGTCAATTTTCTCATTCTTGACGAACCGACCAACCATCTGGATATCCGTTCTCGTGAGATGCTGCTGGAAACATTGAAAAACTTTGGCGGAACAATTGTTCTGGTCAGCCATGACCGCCATTTTTTACGATTGCTGGTTGATCGGGTTTTTGAGATTGATCATGGTGAAATGAGAGTGTACGAAGGGAACTATGATTATTACTTGTCGAAGACACATCACACCGGATAGAAAGGCATACTCCACATCCCGATTTAAATGAATTATTACGTCGCTTCTGATAATAAGGGCGACGTGGTTATTTTTTCCGTTTATTTGCAGGATGAAAACTAGCGAGTTCCATTACCAATGCACTCCGTTCACCTTCTTTTACTAAAAACTCTTCTTTGATTAACCCGACGTTCGGAGCATAATACAGGAAGTACTTCCCACTGTTTTTGTTTTTGTCTTTAAGGTTGACAATTCTTTTTTCAATTTTCAAAACCTTTGAAAACCTGCCCGCGTTAACAGTCATTTTTACAAATCCGACAACTTTAAATTCCTGCTTGTATGATGCGTTGTCACTGTATTCCCATGTTGTACCCTTTTTAAGAGGAGTTGACAGTATGGCCTGCACAGTGGCTAATGGCACATAAGCGCCGTTCTGTCCGATGTCAGCAACTCTATCAACACTTTTTTCATTCTTTTGAACTACAGTGAGATGTTTCCCGCCGGCCCGACTTTTGGTTTCCAATACATACCCTTTATGGACTTCATCATACGATTTAACACTCTGTTGCTGCAGCCCGAGCAACCGGTAGGAATATATCCAATTACTCCCGACTTCCAATGGGTAGTATGTATCTAATTCTGATGGAGTGTTAGCAAAGGCCTGAGAACAGGATAGCAATAGAACAATGCCGATAAATAGTGACTTCACACATGACTCCTGTTGCACGTCAATGTAATTTTCCAATGTAAATGGCATTGGGATGACGATTGACCATACTAAATATTAACCAAAATAACAAGACCGCTGCGACGATAAATTGGACACAAACAGTAAGAGTGCATACAAGTTTGCAAGAAAAGCCTGTCGGATTAGTAATGCTGTTGACCGGATACCTCTCAGGGTGTTACCTTGCAACGACTGTTTTGAGCGATGCAGATTGCGTGTCCTGCCAGATCCTGCCTTTCTCCTGCCTAAGGTAAAAAAACTTAAAATCAGTACGTATGTTATTTGTGCGTTATAAGTCACTTAATAATGGTTGTACGTTAAAAACCAATGTGCAGATGAATGTAGGGACAGATTATTAACCGGGAGAAATGATATCATGGCCAAACCGAATTATTCGTTTGAAAAGCGCAAGAAGGAATTGGATCGGCAGAAAAAGAAGGATGAAAAAAAAGCCCGCAAGGGTGAGCAGAACAGTGACGGTTCCGAGCAGGAAGTTGAAGCAGAGACTGAATCCGCAGAAGCTTCAGTAGCAGCTGTGTAACAGATTTTTCCAGGTAGAGATCATATGACAGATATGGCAAAAATTGTAATTCTTGATGGCTATACAATCAATCCGGGAGATAATCCCTGGGAATCGCTTGAAACTGTAGGAAGTTGTACGATCTATGATCGTACGTCACCGGAAAATAAGTTGGAGCGGGCTCGTGATGCGGAAATAGTCCTGCTCAGCAAGGTCAAACTTGATCAAGCAGCGCTCGAACAGTTGCCGAATCTTAAATTCATCTCGATGCTGGCAACCGGCTACAATAACGTGGATATTATCACTGCTGGAAGACTCGGCATTCCTGTTTCAAACGTTCCGGCATATTCAACCGCATCAGTCGCTCAGACTACCTTTGCTCTGCTGCTTGAGTTGGCTCTGCACGTGGGCCTTCACGATGCCTCTGTGAAAGCGGGGGAATGGATCAAATGCCCGGATCATTCTTACTGGAAGACGCCGCTGCTTGAACTGGATGGATTGACCCTTGGGATTGTCGGCTACGGATCAATCGGGCGGGCTGTGGCTCGTATCGGAGTAGCCTTCGGTATGAGCATAATTGCTTATGCTCCGCGCATACCGCAGGTTTGTGATGGTGATTCAGTACGCTTTGTATCGCTAGAAGAGTTGTTTGAATCGGCTGATGTCATCAGCCTCAATTGCCCACAGACACCTGAAAATGGAGGTTTTGTCAATGCCCGCCTTCTTGGGTTGATGAAACCGAGTGCGTTTCTCCTTAATCTGGCCCGTGGCGGATTGGTGAATGAGGCGGATCTTGCTCATGCCCTCCGTACCGGCACACTCGCTGGTGCAGGTTTGGACGTCATCGCTCATGAACCTATGCAGGCTGACAACCCGCTGCTGAATGCTCCAAACTGTATATTTACTCCACACATCGCATGGGCTTCATTAGCAGCCCGGAAGCGTTTGATGGCAACAGTGACTGCTAACGTGACATCCTATCTTGCAGGAACACCTATCAATGTGGTTAATGCTCAGTACCTGTAAGTAAAAAAAGAGGGGCCTGTTCCTGCCCCCCGTAATCAAACCAAACTACTCCGCACCTGAAACAGTAACAATTTTTTCTCCAACCGGTTTTTTCTTTCTTCGTTTGCGTTTTTTCTTTTCGCCGCCATCCCCGGTTTCTGACACAGCATTTACTGCTGCAGGTTTTGCCGTAGGAAGTTTGGCCCGGGGAGCAGGCTTTTTACCTCCCCGGTCCGAAGTTCTGGCGGGTGACGCTTTGTCCCGTTTTATATCCTGCGTCCGCTTTGGTCGAGAAGTTCGAACATAATCGAGCACATACAGATCATCGTCAGCCCACTCTGTAGGAATTTTCGTTTTAATATATTCTTCAATTGCCTCCAGAAAGAAAGCCCCATCTTCGTCAGCCAGGGATATGGCTTTTCCTTCGGCACCGGCACGGGCGGTTCGACCGATGCGGTGAACATAATCCTCGCAATCCTGGGGCAGATCATAATTGATAACATGGGAAACACCATCAATATGCAATCCGCGTGATGCAACATCCGTCGCAATCAGAATCGGCAGTGTTCCATCCTTGAAGTCATCAAGAATCTTCATCCGCTTGCGCTGTTCGACATCACCGGAGATAACCTTGCAGGGGAATCCGTTTGCATTAAGGAGGTTATGCAGGTGCTCTGCTTCCCGCTTTGTATTGATGAATATCATGGTACGTGCCATGCCATCGCGTCGGAGCAGGCCCAAAAGCAGTGAAAATTTTTCTTTTCTCGAACAGTGAAACAGCAATTGCTCAACCCGCTCTGCAGTCATTGTTTTTGGTGTTACTGAAACTTTTGTCGGTGAGTTCATGAACTCATATGCCAGTTCCATGACGCGTGGGTTGAGTGTCGCGGAAAACATCAGGTTCTGGCGTTTTTCAAAGGGAGGCAATTTACGTAGAATAAAGCGGAGGTCTGCGATGAAGCCAAGATCGAACATGCGGTCAGCCTCGTCAATCACCAGAACCTCGATATCCTTCAAACTATATATCTTCTGCTTGAGGTAATCGATCAAACGTCCCGGAGTGCCGACGATTATATCTGCTCCATCCAGAAGTGCATTTTTCTGTTTCATGTAATCCACGCCGCCATAAATTGCCTGAACGGCAAAGCCGCAGTGGACTCCCAGCTGTTTGGCGTCGGCCTCAATTTGCACAACCAGTTCTCGTGTCGGTGCAAGAATCAAAGCCCGTGGTCTTCCGCCGGGTTTTTTTTGTGCAAGCAGTCGTGTGAAAAGTGAAATGAGAAATGCAGCTGTTTTTCCGGTACCGGTTTGCGCTTGGCCGGCAATATCAGTTCCGTTGAGAGTTATCGGCAGAGTTTGTTCCTGGATGGGTGTGCAGACCGTAAAGCCGGTTTCAGCTATGCCGCGAAGCACCTGTTCCGGAATCGGGAGTTCATCGAATTTCATACAAAGATCCTTTTTGTGCCACATGGTTGCATATAGTAAAACACCATATACTGTGGAGTTACGTCTGGCAACCGAAAGATGATGCCGGTCTGCCTGCAAACCTGCATAAATCCTTGCCAAAAATGCTTTGACAAACCGGAAGCCATTCCTTTACTATTGGCCGAATTTTCTCAAAGGAAACTATCATAATGCAGGAAGCACTCAATATAATTGGTGAAGATCTTAAGCTCGTCGAACAACAGTTCCGTAAAGATCTGCAGTCAGACGTCCCCCTGATACGTAAAGTCGGTGAGTACGTTCTGTCCAGCGGTGGCAAGCGTGTCCGGCCGGCTCTGCTTCTACTTTCTGCCCGCTTGAGTGGTTATACTGCTGACAAAGCCATTCCGTTGGCGAGTGTCATCGAGTTTATTCACACGGCAACATTGTTGCACGACGATGTTGTTGACAGCGCAACACTGCGTCGAGGTATCGCATCTGCAAATACCCTCTGGGGAAATGAAGCGTCAGTGCTCGTGGGTGATTTTCTTTTTTCAAAATCATTTTCACTTATGGTTGATGTCGGCAGCCTTGAAATCCTGCGTACGCTGTCGGATGCTACTACCGTGATTGCCGAAGGTGAGGTCATGCAGTTGCTCTGCACCGGAGAACTTGATCTTACCGAGGAAAAATATACGGAAGTTGTTCGTTCAAAGACTGCCATCCTCATGTCTGCTGCCTGTGAGGCTGGGGCTCTTCTTGGAGCCGTTCCACACCATCAGCAGCGCGCGTTGGCGGATTTCGGTATGGATTTGGGGATTGCCTTCCAGCTGATGGATGATATTCTGGACTATGTTGCTACTGAAGAAGAGTTCGGCAAGAGTATCGGACATGATCTTGAAGAGGGGAAAATTACCCTGCCACTTATCCACACCCTGCGTCACTGCAGCGATGCCGAGCGTGCAGTGATAGCGGCTGTAATTGAACAGGATGAAATGTCGCTGGAGGATTTCCGGGCGGTTTCCGGCTTTGTCAAAAAGTATGGCGGCATTGATTATACTATCACCGTTGCCAACACCTATATTGACAGTTGTAAAAACCATCTGGCCCAGTTTTCTCCATCACCAGTCAGAGATGCACTGATCAGTCTGTCAGAATATGTAGTAACCCGCAGTAAATAACTGCGCGCCGACCGCACTTTCCCCTTTTGTTACTAATCCTAATGAACAGATTTCCGGAGGTTTCATGCAGAGAAGTTTCTATTTATTACTTATGTGTCTGATCGTTTCCCTGACAGCGTGTACCAAGCAGGAGGCCCCAAAAAAGAGTGTCAGCAATGAATCCTCTGTAGCCGCTGAAAAAAGCCCGGCACCGGATGTTACGGTTAAATCACTTGCCAACGGTAGTACATTGAAACTTTCTGATCTGAAAGGCAAGGTAGTTCTTCTGAACTTCTGGGCGACCTGGTGCCCGCCCTGTCGTGAGGAAATCCCCTCCATGATGAAGCTGAATACATTTATGGCAGGCAAGCCGTTTCAGATGGTTGCTGTTTCTATAGATGAAGGCGGCAAGCCTGCAATTGAGTCATTTTTCAAAGAGACCGGTTTCTCACTCCCGACGTACCTGGATGAAAGTGGTATTTCGTCAAAAGCGTACGGCATTACCGGAGTTCCGGAATCATTTATAATCGACAAGCAGGGAGTACTGGTTAAAAAAATTATTGGCGGGTTCGCGTGGGATTCTCCGGAAGCGGTCGCATTCATTGAAGGGTTGATGAAATAGGAATCCCCATGATTGGTCATGAAGTCACCTATATCGGGGCCTTTGTTGCAGGCTTGCTGTCATTTTTGTCGCCATGCGTGTTTCCACTCATTCCATCATATATAACTTATATTACCGGTATTTCCTTCGCTGATCTGCAGGCGGAGCATCCGTCACACATTATTCGGCAAAAATCAATTTTTCATTCGTTATGTTTTATCTGCGGTTTTACCGTTGTATTTGTACTGTTAGGTGCGTCTGCCACATATATCGGTTCCTTTCTGCATGAAAATGCTACGATTATCAGAAAAGTAGGTGGAGTTCTTCTGGTATTTCTCGGTGTCCATGTTACGGGCGTTCTACATCTTAATTTTCTCCTTGGCGAAAAAAGAGTTTCTATAAAGCATAAACCAGCCGGCTATGCGGGAAGCTTTCTGGTCGGAATCGCCTTCGCCGCAGGCTGGACACCCTGCATCGGACCTATCCTGGCTGCAATTCTTGCAGTAGCTGCAACTGAGGAAAGTGTTTATCAGGGAATTATCCTTCTGCTCCTCTACTCCTTAGGGTTGGGTGTTCCGTTCTTTCTTTCGGCACTCGCTATGCACCGCTTTCTGCTCGTATTCAACCGCTTTAAAAAATACATCCATATTTTTGAAATTATTTCGGGAATCTTCCTGATAGTGATCGGCGTGCTGATTTACAGTAACTGGCTTTCCCGACTTTCCGGTTATGTGTCACTTATTTATAAGGGCTTCGAGTGAAAGCACATCGCGCTCCTCATTCAATACAGTTGACCGTTTCTCAACTGGTTGTGACAGAAGCCTTTTATGCCGGCATTCTGGAACTGCCGGTCCGGCGTTCATTCACATCAAAGGGTGCACCGGACCATCTGGTAATCGATATGGATGGTATGGCGATTGTGTTTGTAGAAGAGGCTGATGTTATTAAGGCTCATCCTCTGCTGGAGCCACGCTTCAGCATGTTTCCACGCGGTATCGGAGTTACGCTCCATTTTGAGGTCACCGAAATTGAGGATATCCGTGATGCCATCATGGAGGAAGGTCTTGAGATTCTTTACCCGCTTGATATCCGACCATATGGTGTTAAAGAAATGTGGTGTTTTGATCCGGATGGATATCTGATCGTACTAGATGAATTGATGCCGGTACAAAAAAAGGTTGGGCAATAGCTCAACCTTTTTTTTGTACTCATAGATTGATGGCGTGGAGTACGTATGCACAAATATGTCGTGTTTATCCTGCTGGCATTGGTTTCTTCTCTTGCGGTCCTCTGGATTGACGTCTTATCCCCTCCGTTTTTCCATAATGTTGATCTTAAAATGAAGGACGTGCGCCTGCTGACACGGGGACCGCTCAAACCGCCCTCTTCAGTTGTAATTGTAGCCATTGACAATAAGAGTGTGAAAGAGATCGGGAGGTGGCCCTGGTCCCGTCAAATAATCGGTGAACTTATTTCCGGGATGGCAGAGTATGGTGTCAAGATTACCGCACTCGATATGGTCTTTTCCGAGACTCAGAATTCTGCTGCAGACCATGCTCTCGCCGAAAATATTGCATTGTCCGGTAATGTAGTTGCGGGGCATTTCTTCAGGGACGAGATGCACCCAATTGATCCTGACGTTTTAGCCCAGATTCAATCCTCGAAAATTCGGCACCTTCACATAGATCCAGGAGTCACCTCTGTTCCTCTTATCTCGTACGCAAACCTTGATGCAAATATTGCTGCAATCGGTCAAGGTGCCCTGACCTACGGTTTTTTTAATGTAATCTCGGATTCTGACGGGTTATTCAGACAGTTACCACTGCTTATGCTGTACAACGGGGATATTTACCCGTCGATGGTACTGCAGGCACTAAAACACTTTACGCATGAAACTGCACAGGTCAGTATCGGAAAATCCGGTGTTCGCGAAATCCGTGTGGGGGGAGAGTCCATTCCGTCAAACCAGGAAGGTTCGCTGTCGGTCAATTTTTACGGTCCCGGTGGTACCATCAAAACATACTCGGCAGTTGATATCATTAAAAAGAGGCTTCAACCCAATGCGTTGCAAGGGAAACTGGCGTTTGTAGGGTTTACCGAAATGGGTATTTATGACGTTCGCCCGACCCCCTTCGACTCAATTCTTCCCGGCGTTGAAATACATGCATCCGCTGCTGCCAATGCGCTTGAGCGACGCTTTATAATTCACAACAACAGTACTATTTTTGCCGAGAGAGTTATTCTGCTTCTGTTACCGTTTGTCTTATCCCTGCTTCTCTGTTCAGCTCCAAGTGCTTCCATAGGTTTTCTGTCCGGATGCGTTTTCAGTATGCTCTACTGTGCCGCTAACTACCTGCTGTACAGCAGATATTTAATCGATTTATCAATACTTCCGCCTCTGGTTGCCCTGGGAACTACAACACTTGGTTCAGAAATTTATCGCAGTCTTGTCATCGATCGTAAAGGTCGCTACATGAAGAAAGCGTTCAGCAATTACGTTTCACCGGACCTGGTGAACCGGATAATGAAGAATCCTGATAATCTTAAGCTGGGAGGTGAAAAACGAGAAATCACGATCCTTTTTTCAGATATCCGCGGGTTTACAACCCTGTCAGAACAGCTCTCACCGGAAGATTTAGTCCAGCTCCTGAACGAGTATCTCAATCCCATGACTCAAATTGTCCTGGAGGAAAAAGGCACGCTGGATAAGTATATCGGCGATGCGGTTATGGCGCTCTACAATGCACCACTTGATGTTGCCGGACATGCGGACCATGCCTGCCGTTCAGCGTTGAAAATGATAGACAGGCTTGAAATGATAAATCGATCATTTATAGAACGCGGTATTAAACCAATTGATATTGGCATCGGCATCAATACGGGGGAAGCAGTTGTCGGTAACATGGGATCGGCAATGCATTTCGACTATACTGCCATAGGAGACAGTGTAAACCTGGCGTCAAGACTAGAAGGCCTTAATAAAATGTATGGCACTCATATCATAGTCAGTGAATCAACCAGGCAGTCAGCAGAAAGTGATCTGAACTTCCGTGAAATTGATCTGGTTGCCGTGAAAGGCAAACTGTTGCCGGTTCCTATTTACGAATTGATGAGTGCCGGTAATAGTGCACTGACAACTTTTTTTACTGATGCAATCAGTTGCTACAGATCCGGTGATTTTCAGTCTGCACTGCGGATATTTGAAGATCTGGAAGTGCGGCACCAAGACCAGATTTCAGGTGTATATGCCTCCCGATGTCGTGAATATATCGTTTCACCACCACCGCCGGACTGGGATGGAGTTTTTATTGCGAAAACAAAATGAAGAAAATGCAAAAAAGTTGCTTGAAGATTTTCTGATCGGTATTACACTGAAAACGCAATTATAATTTTTGTTTTAGTGGGTCGAAATTGTAGCGGTAATTCATGTCGCACGTAAGACTTCGGTATCAAAAGGGAGGAAAGTATGAAAAAAATGATGGTCGGTTTTTTGTGTTCATTGGTATCATTTTTAATGCTAACTGCCTGCGGCGGTGGTGGGGGAGGATCTTCGACTCCACCGCCGGTGGCAAAGTCCAGTTTGTCAACTGTCAGCGGTTCAGCTGTAATTTCACTTTCGGCGTTGGTGAGCAAATCAGCTGCGAAGCTTGACGGTGCATCAATCGAAATCAGCTCTTTCGATAAAAATGACAAAGAACTAGGCCGTGCAGCCGTGACAACTGATAATGCCGGCGGCTTCGCAGCCCAGGTACCGATGTTGGATACTGGCGGCTATATAATGGTAACTGCGACTAAGGAAGGGTTTAGCCAGTTCCAAAAAAGAGTTGACTATACTTCTCCTGGTACCATTGAACTCAAGGCCATACTTCAGGGCCTGAATGTTACATTTGCCAATATTTCTTCCGGTGGTGCTCTCGCCGCTGGAGTTGGTAAATCTTCTGAGCCGTCTTTCAGTTTCGCCGTAGTGAAATTTCCCAACGGCGTTAAAAAGGCACTGGCGGGTAAATCGATCAGAGCTGCAAAAGCTGCCGGCGGTTCGTCTGAGCTGGAAATAAATATACCCGCTTCATCTCTGCCGGGTGTCAAAAAACTCAAAGGTGAACTTGAGACATTTGATCCTGCTACAGCGTCTGATCGTTTTCCAGGATCATATACTGGTATTGTTGGCGGTAAGGAAGGGAAGATGGTTTCCCTCGCATTTGACTATATGAAAATTTCAAATGCAGACACCGGGGAGAATTTAGGGGAGGTAGCTAAAAAACTCGTTAAATCAGGAGTTCGGAAAGCGGCTGATAGCGCTACAACGGTGACTCGTTCCATCTATTCTTCTAGCTGCGAAAATCTTTTTATAGAGGACTACAATAAAACCGCACCAGGGCATCAAGTACCGGTCTGGTCACTCAATCCATCAACCGGAAAATGGATATTCATTGGCGAAGGAACCATTGTAGATAGCAATGGTGACGTTATAGCAACCCCTGTTCTTGGTGATAATGCTTCCGGGTGCAAAAGCGGTGTATATCGGTTAAAAATAATGGTTTCAAATTCAGAATTTGCCAAAAGCTGGTGGAACCTAGACCACATTGTCTTTGATACGCCTACTGAGGTTTGTTTGAAGGGGAAATTTTCATACAGTAACGGTGATCCGCTTAAAAACCTCTACCTTTCGTTGAGTGGATCAAATATCGACTACAAATGGGGCATGACAGATTCAACAACAGGTGAATTTACGCTATCGACCGTTCTTCTCAATAAAAACAGTACTGACAGAACTGGTCGGTTGACGTATTTGGATGAAAACGGAAATTACACGGGGGTTGATGTCACACTTGCCGCCCCGCCAACGTGTGGGGCATACACTAAATCGGATTTTACAAAACCATGTGAGGTGAGTGGCAAGCTGGTTGATGACGCTGGAACCGGAGTTCCATATCGCTGGCTCAATTTTCAGGGGAACAACTTTTATCGCGGTGTAAACAGTGACAGCACTGGTGCATTTACCAGTCTTGTCGCTTGCAACACGGACATTTCACTGTACATGGGCGGTTCGAATAAAGTTGGTGCTTTCAATGTAAACGGAACGACATCTGGAAACACGGACGAAATTACTGATGATGCAGTAAAAGTAGCTCTGAAGGATCTTGTCGTGCCAAATATACCGCCATCCGGTTATGTCAATTTGTCACAGCGTTCAATCAAGAATTCCGGTACAATCACGGCTGACATCTCTGCATATGATGAAGATGGCAACTATCCGGTAAATTATGTCTTGAAAATCAGCGGGAACAGTGCTGCCAGCGGTTCAATAAACGGTACCACTACATTTTCGGCAACCCACGCTATCACCGGACTTGCTGTTGGAGAACATACTGTTTCACTGGAACTTACTGACAGCAAGGGAGCTAAACGTATTATCAATGCCGGCAGTATAAGCGTCTCCGACGGCTCACGTCCTCCCGTTGTTACAGCGTATGCAAGTCAGTTATATGTTAATTCCTGTGGAAGTAATAATACGATCACGCTGAATGGGTCAGCATATGATCCGGATGGCGATTCTCTGACTGCATTGTGGAGTGGGACAGGTGTTACTTGTACGGGCAATAGTAGTGCCAACGGCTTCATTACATCATCTTGCGATGTGACTGTAACCGGGAACACGACATATACATATACTGTTACAGACAATAGCACTCCAACACCTAAAAGTGCCAGCCGGGACGTACTTGTATCTACATACTCTTCATCACCATGGGTATCAAGTTTGACCGCTTCGCCATCACTTGTCCCGGAAGGTGCAACCGGAACTGCGAGGGATATTACGGTTACTGCAGTTGCAAATCATTCAGACGGAATTAGTCTGAGCGGAATATGGCTGTTGAATAATAATCCGATAAGCAGTTGCCCTGACGTGACCTCTTTTTCAAGCGGTGCAAGCCAAACGTGTACGTACTCGATTCCAAGTACGGCAACAGCGGGTGATAAGTTTACGTTCAGTTTCACTGCTACTGGCTGCGGAAAAACGGGCAGTCGTGCAACTACTGTTACATACGGAAATCTGGCAGATGTGAACATTGTTGTTCAGTAAAAGAAAAACATTAACGAGAAATAGGAGGAACACTCCATGATACAGAAGAATTATGCGATAAAAATAGCAGTAGCCATGACAGTAGCTGCAGCATCTCTTTCAGGATGCGGGTCTACGGGTTCGAATGGTGCCTTGATGGAACAGAGTCAGGCAGCCAAGGCTGATGTTACCGTCTCGGCTCGTTTCCCCTCTTCCGGAGAGGCTGCAAAAAGTCTGTTACCGGCTGGTACACAGGTCATAGAGGTCTTTGCATATCAGCAGGACTCTCAAAATCCTTCTACACTCATAGCTACATTAACCCCATCAGCACCAACCAAGTCAGTGAAAATGGGCTCTGGAATGTACTTCATTTACGCTTATGCTTACGACTCAGCAGATAGCGCCACCCGTATAATGCTTGGACAAACCAGTACTGGTGGCGAGGTTCAGGTTGGTGTTGTCAATAACGTAAACCTTACCTTTATGGATGGCCAGTGGACGCTCGTTAATTCATCAGACTCACCAACCCCGCTTGTACTGAGCAATGGTACCCAACTCATTGACTTTATTATTGGATCCCAGAAGGGGTATGCTGCAAAAGCCTCTATTGATTACACCAAGCCGGTTGGAGGCGGTTCAGGTGATGTGCGGCTTCGCTTCGATAATAACACCAGTGCGCGTACACGTGGTTATTTTGCATCACAGTTTGTGGGTACCGCAGCGAGTACGTTTTTGAACAGTGAAAGTTATAATCTGACCAAGCAATGTGGTTACGATAGCTATTACGGCATTCCTTGTGTTGAAAATGCAGGGGATCAGATGGTGATGATAAGTGGTAAGGATAACGGAGGCGATTATCAGAGTGGTGGATCATATAATGGGAATATTCTCACAGGGTCAGCTGAAAGCCTCCTGCCGGGCGGTGGAATAACAATGTTTACTCAGAACGGCACAAGTCTTGATCTCATGAGTGCCATACCCGATACAACCATATCCGGAGGGAATTTAATCACCGGCGGTATTGTAGAATGGAAGCCCGCCACTAACAAGATTACTACCTTAGGTACGCCAATAGTTGCCAAGTCGGTAAAAAATATCCCGGCACTGGCTATAAAGGCCCAATCGTCAAATACTGCCTACCCAAACCTTTCCGTTAAAGAATCACAAACAATTGTCTGTTCAGGGTCGAATCCCCAGAATCGTGGTACCTGGACCTTTGCCAATAATACTTCGGCCGGTAAAGTTCTGCTTGGCAACAGAGTGTGCTATACGAACTATCCGTACTTAAACAGTTATAATCCTGTCACGTACCAATACGGAGTTGATGCCGGTGATTATTCCTATGGTCTGCTCCCTGCAACTACCGATCTTGGCGATTACTGCCATCAGTGGGATTATTATAACAACACATGCAGCCAACAGGCCCCGTCATCAGGAGATGTTTATAACCCATGGAATTTCAAGGCAGTAAAAAGTGCTTCTAAAACAACAATTAACTATGGTTCATTCAAATTTAATTTCTGGGGAGAAACTACCCAGACAGGTACCGCATATATTTATCCATTCAGAGCAAAGGGAAGTACATCAGTTAAAGCGGCACCTGCTGCGCCAGTCATTACGAGCATCGGGGTACCTGCGTCTGTACCTACCGGTACTGCCACTTCAACCTTGACCGCATCCGCGTTTGATCCAAACGGGGACCCCATCACCTGGAGTTGGTCTATTGTCAGTGGCGGCGGCACATTGGGGCAGGGATGTAGTGGTTCTGGTGCGGGACCTGTCAGCAGCACCTGTACCTATACACCGCCAACAACCTCTGCGTCAGTTATCCTGAGGTTCACTGCATCAGATGGTTCAAAAACAACTGCTTTGAATAGAACCTTGTCTGTATCTGATGGCACAAGTGTTGTGATTCAGTAATCGACAAAATAAGATAATAGGAGGAGCACTCCATGACACGGAGAAAATATGCAGTTCTGCTTGCTTTTGCCATGTTTGTTGCCGCTGGGTCTCTTGCCGGATGCGGTTCTGGCAGTAATAGCACTTCCACACAGAATCAGAGCCAGGCTGCCAAGGCGAATGTGACGATCGCAGCGAAATTTCCTTCAGCGGATGGTGCTGTCAAAAGCCTGATTCCGGCTGGTGCCCAGGTAATAGAAGTTTACGCACAGACAATGCCGTATACGTATGACCCGAACAATCCAAATGGGACCCTGATTGCAACTCTTAGCCCCACAGAACAGAGCAAGACCGTGCAGATTACACCTGGTAATTATATGGTGTACGCCATTGCGTATGATACAGCTGATGTCACTTCACGCACTATTGTTGGTCAAACCAGTACGGGAGGTGAAGTCAAATCCGGGCAGTCGAATACAATCATACTCACATTTCTCGATGGCTTGTGGACTATTGTCAATGCCAGTGATGTTGCAACTCCTATTGTCTTGAGCGACGGCACGACCCAACTCAACGATTTTATTGTAGAAGCGGGGGGTGGTAGTGCATCGCCGATGTATAAGGCCAGTAAAAGCTCTATAAACTATAGTTCACCTGTTGGAGGCGGTAGTGGTGTTGTTCGACTTCGTTTTAACAACAATACCAGTGCCAGAACTGACGGATGGATGGCAACTCAATTTATTGGTACCTCTAACAGTAATATTTTAAGCAGTGACAGTTACAATCTTACGAAAAAGTGCGGTTTTAGTTCATATTATGGTCTTCCCTGCGATGAAATGGCGGGAGATCAGATGGTAATGATAAGCAGTAAAGATACTGGCAGCAGCGGGTATCAGAGTGGCGGGTCTTATGAAAGTAATATTCTCTATGGGTCAGCTGAAACTCTTCTTCCCGGTGGTGGGCAAACTTCATTTACCCAGAATGGTACCCCACTTGATCTTTCTGCTGCTATACCCGATACAAGTGTTACTGGAGGAACCATTATCACTGGCGGAATTATTGAATGGAAACCGTCTACAAACCGAACTACTACTCTTGCTACCTCGGTGGCCAAAACTGCAAAAAGTGTATTGGCAATAAAGGCCCAGTCGGCCAATACCCCATATGCGAACCTTACGGTAAAAAACTACGAAACAATTGTCTGCTCGGGTTCTAACCCCCAGAATCGCGGTACCTGGACCTTTGCTAACAATACTTCTGCCGGGAAAGTGGTGCTGGGTAACAGAGTTTGCTACACGAACAGCCCCTATCTAAGTGGCCAGCCGAGTTCCACACCACCCTATCAGTATGTCAGAGATCCCGGTGATTACTCCTATGGACTGGTGCCTGCAGATGTGAATAATCTCGGAGATTACTGTTATCAGTGGGATATGGATATGTATCTTCCTTACGACCAGGTAACAAACCCATCCTACACTACTCCGAATCCGAACTATAACAAAGCCTGCAAAATAAAGACTCCAGATATACCACTATACGAACCCTGGAATTTTATGGCCTTGAAGAGTGCCACTAAAACAACAATTAACTATGGTTCTTTCAAATTTAATTTCTGGGGTGAATCTACCCAGACAGGTACCGCATATATTTATCCTTTCAGAGCAAAGGGTAATACGACAATTACTCCCGCAAAATAGGAGCCGTACTAAGAAACGACTGATTGTGAGGGGGGGGTGGCGAAAGCTGCCCCTTTCCATTTTTAAATATACTGTGATAACAAGCATGCACGGGATTCTATGATTGGGGTATATTGTGAAAATTTTAGTACTGTTGGTAACTATGTATTTGTTTCAAAGCTTAGTGGATGTTTCATCAGTTGCTTATGCATCAATCTCCTTTTCATCCTATAAGCAGGGCGAACTGATTGTACGGTTTAAAGATCAGAAAAAAATTTCCAAGAGTATTTCTGACCACAGGTCATCACTCATAAAAAAACTCAAGTATCTTCCCATTCATCACATCAAGATCCCTGGTGGAGCGCAACTACAAGATATATTGGCAGACTACAGGAAAGATCCGAATGTGCTTTACGCTGAACCCAATTACATCATACGCAAATCCTCCATTCCAAATGATACTGAATTTGTAAGACAGTGGAACTTGCCTGTTATTTCGGCACCTTCAGCGTGGGACCTGTTTACTGGAAGCAGGATGAGTGAATCGGTGCTGGTAGCGGTTCTGGATACGGGAATTGCGTACTATCACCCGGACCTTGTGGCAAATCTTTGGACGAATCCTGGTGAGATTTGCGGTGACGGCCTGGATAATGATAACAATGGCATTATTGATGACTGTTATGGGGCAAATTTTGGAGGTTTCACGCCAGGCGATCCATGGGATGATGATACAGCTGACAGTCATGGAACCCACGTTGCAGGAATTATTGGGGCTGTAGGAAATAATGGTCTGGGGATTACGGGGGTTAATTGGGCAACAAGAATAATGGCGGTAAAATTCCTCCATGGGCCTGAAGGAATGGGGGAACTGATTGACGCACTTCGTGGTGTAGAATATGCGATTTCAAAGGGAGCGAAAATCATCAACATGAGTTTCGAGGTTGACGAAGACTCACAATCTCTTCGCGATGCTGCAAAGGCTGTTGAGGATGCCGGTGCGCTCATGATATCTGCTGCCGGTAATACTGGAAAAAATTTAGATGAGTATTCGGTTTTCCCTGCCTCAATCCGTTCCTCCAACAATATCGCAGTTGCAGCGTCAAGCCCATCAGATGGCCGACCATCTTATTCTGACTATGGTCGTCACACAGTAGAACTTGCCGCTCCGGGTGGTGTCTCAACCGGGAGTCCAGATGGGGTTTTAAGCACCGTGTGGTTGGGCACCAATGGCTCCATACTTTACAGAACAACGGCAGGTACATCCATGGCTGTTCCTCATGTGACCGGGGCAGCGGCACTTGTATGGAATAAAACCCCCCTTCTTTCGGCTTTACAGGTTAAGGCACGAATTCTGAACGGAGTAGATCATATCTCTGCATTTGCTGATAATACCATAACCGGTGGCAGGTTGAATCTTGATAAGACGCTTAATTCATTGGATCTACCAGCCGTATTTGATGTTCTGCCGTATCAGTTGAATTTGAACGGTGGAATAATCACTGTTAAAGGTGTGAACTTTGGAACGGGGCCTGGAGCTATTACTCTTGGAAATAAAAATCTTACTGCAACCTCATGGACTGATACGGAAATATCAGCACTGATCCCGCAAAACTCCAGCGGTGGAATTGTCCTGGTAAACGGTCGTGGTAATGGATTTCCGCTTTCCATCATGCAAAATATTACCATTTCAAGCTCGACTGTTTCAGGTGTTGCTCCACTGACAGTTGAACTTAATGCAACGGTACAATCAGATGCCTCTATTTTGAAATATGAATGGGATTTTGGAGATGGTGTATTCAGAGAGTTACAAGGTGTTTCTTCATATGCCACACATACATTTGATACAGCGGATACGTATGTCGTGAGGGTGAGAACTGTCGATAACGCCGGTGATACCGGGATTGGAAGTATCACTATTACGGTTGCCCCATTAACATCAACAGGTAATGGCAGTGGATGCTTCATTGCAACTGCTGCCTACGGGAGCTATCTGCATCCCCATGTTCATCTCCTTCGTGACTTTAGAGACCAACAGCTACTTACAAATCGAATTGGGCAGTCTTTTGTCCGACTGTACTACCGGTTGAGTCCTCCAATTGCACATTTCATAGCAAAGCATGAATCACTACGCATTATATTCAGGGCAATTCTGACGCCTTTCGTTTTTTCTCTCATATATCCTCTCATTTCGATACTCATTGTTATCATAGGGTGTATCGCCGTGATATATGGGTATTACCGAAGAGTTGTTTGTAAGCAGGTGTTGAGGACTGATGAAGCAACCTGATCTTGAAATTATTTTGCAGAAGGCAAATAAAGCTTTCGATCGTTCAGCTCCTCGTGAAGCATTAGAACATCTCTGGAAAGCATTGAAAATCAGCCCGGATCATCCACTGATCCTGCTGAGAATCGGGATTGCGTTTCATTTGATGACGCGGTTGGATGATGCCGAGCGTTTCTATATAAAATCAATTTCCTGCTCACCATCCCCAGGAGATGCATATAATAACCTGGGAAAACTTTATCTTGAAATGGGGGATAATTCTAAAGCTGTGGTAGCTTTTGAAAAATCTTCAAGTCTGTTGCCTAATTCGCCAATTCCGCTTGCTGCAATGGCAACTGCGCTGCATCGCATGAATAAAATTCAAGAAGCAGAAAAGGTTTGTCGCCATACAATCGGAAAATTCCCGCACTTTGCTGAAGCGCATCACAATTTATCCCTCCTACTGCTTCTTCAAGGAAAATATGTGGAAGGGTGGAAAGAATATGAATGGCGCTGGGAAACCAATCGTCACCCGTTTATAAAAAGAGAATTTAGTAAGCCTGCCTGGACGGGTTGTCCAATTCCGGGGTTACGTCTTTTGATTCATTGCGAGCAGGGTCTGGGAGACACCATACAGTTTTCAAGATACCTTCATACTGTTTCAGTTGTAAGCAGAGCCCGCTTAGTTGTCGCATGTCATCCGTCACTACATTCACTTTTATCCATCATGAATTCTGAACTCATCCTGACCGAACCAAACAAGAATCAAGCTACTTTCGATTACTATATTTCTCTGCTATCACTTCCGTCATTATTTAAAACGACAGTGGAAAATATTCCGTTTCCAGAGGGTTATTTGCGTTCACCTAACATGAAATATAATGATTGGAATAGATTATGTGATCAAAAAAACAAATATCTGAATGTAGGAATTTGCTGGAGCGGCAATCAATTCCCTGATCCAAACAGAAGTTGTCCATTTGAATATATTCAATGTCTTTTAGAAATCGATGGTATTAATTTCTTCTCATTGCAGTTTGGTAACGCATCAAAACAAAATAAAACGAGAATGGTTGATCTGACCCCTCTGATTCATGATTTTTCCGATACAGCTGCCTTGATAGACCAACTAGATCTTGTAATCAGCATAGATACTGCTGTGGCGCATCTGGCAGGTGCACTAGGCAAACGTACGTGGGTATTACTCCCGTTTGTACCTGACTGGCGATGGGGAACTGCCGGTGACACTTGTTTGTGGTACAAGAACATTCGACTTTTTAGACAAAAGAATCCTGCAGGCTGGAGTGAACTCATGAACCGTGTAAAGGACGCATTACTTGGAATTCCCTTACTAAATCATGCCCAGTGACTCTCATATTTGACATGAGATGTTCGCATGATACTATTGAAATGTTTGTTTACCTGTTAACTGTCGAGGTATTTATTATGAAGAAGACTTCATTGCTTATTTTGGCATTTTGTACACTTTGTTGTTTATCTTCCACGTTTGCCCTTGCAGATGTTCTCTACGTCCAACCATTCAAAGCTAAAATATATTCGAAACCGACAATTGCCTCTGAAGTCTTTGGAATTGTTGATTCTGGATTTAAATTTATCTCAACGGGAAGGGAACGAAGTTGGATATCGTTGGTATTTAACGGCAAACAAGGCTTCATACCAGCGGTTCAAACAGCACATTCTCCACCGCTTGGTAAAAGTATTGTTCAGAGTGATGAAATATCTCCCAAACTTGGAGCGCGGGCACGTGTATCTTCTTCATCGGCAGTTGTTGCAGGTATGAAGGGGCTTACCTATGAAGACCGGGCACGTGTTACAAAGGGTGAACGGAGTGATTACGATACACTGGATAAAATTGATGCGCAGCAGATTACGCCGGATGAACTCAAAACATTCAAGCTTGAGGGAGGCCTGCAATGAAACCTTTAATCCTCATTATTTCCTTTGTTTTCCTCTGTATCAATCAATCAAACTATCTTTATGCGGCCGATAATATCGGTCATGAATGGCGCACACGACTTTCAGTTACGGATCGTGACACCTTTTCTGAAACTGATTTAGATGAAGAAATTACGTTTGGGCGCGAAGTCTCTGCTCGTCTGCTCGGCCAGTTCAAGATGTCAGCAAACAAGAAACTTCAGAAATATGTCAATCTTGTCGGATCAACTCTTGCCTGGAATTGCAGCAGGCCAGAGCTTGTTTTTCATTTTGTTGTAATTGAAAGCAGTGAAATCAATGCCTACTCAACGCCGGGCGGCTATGTCTTTATAACCACTTCAGTTTTGGCAAAAATGGATAACGAAGCTGAACTTGCAGGGGTGCTTGCCCATGAAATTGCCCATATTACCGAGCGGCATATTGTAAAAGAATTAAGTTTGCGTGGTGCAGAACAGACCGGATTAGCTTCAATATCTGCATTGATAGGGGGTGCTTCAAAAACAGCAAGTATTGCATTTTCTCAAGCGGTTGATAAGGCGGTTGATCTGTTATTGAGGGATGGTTATAAAAAAGAAGATGAAATTCAGGCCGATGCCACTGCTGTTCTGCTTTGCGCCCTATCCGGATATGATACCTCTGGACTTATAACTTTTCTTGACAAAATCAGCAAAGTCAAGAGCGGTGTTGGAAAGACGTATCCAAAGTACGATCTGCGCTTGGCGACTCTTCAACGTGCAGTGTCAGAACAAGGAATCGCCGGAGTCAAGTTGGCTGTGAATTCAGAACGCTTTGCAGCAACTTTGAAGAAAGCCGAGCAGGGTAGTAGTCCAATTGACATGATTCGTAATGTTATTCCAGGAGGTACCCCATGAGTAAAAATCATCTACCGTGTACGACATTATTTGTTTTACTCTCTATCTCAGCAGTGTGCGGGGCGGACGAGTTCCATTACAACAACATTCTGATTGGAGATCGTGCTTCTGGTATGGGTGGCGCATATACAGCAGTTTCTGACGACCCGGGAGGAATGTACTACAATCCTGCAGGGATTGCTTATTCAACAGGCAAGAATCTCTCGGCAAGCGTGAATGCCTATAGTGTGTCTAACAGAACGTATAAATCCGCTGTTGGAGGGCAGGACTGGAAAAGAACATCATCGACATTATTACCGAATTACTTTGGCATCATTCAACCTGTTGGAAAATTAAAACTTGGATTTTCGTACGCTGTACCTGACAGCAATCAGGAGGATCAGGATCAGTTGTTTACATATTCTGGCTCGACAGAAACCACCGTCATAAATTTTAATAATAAAAATGATACAAACCTTTTTGGACCATCTGCTGCGCTTCAATTAAATGATTCATTTTCAATTGGCGCAACACTTTATGTTCATAAACGTAGCACGGAGGCTATTCTTAACGCATCAAATCTCTACGGAGCCGGGTCTGCTGCAGCTGACTTAGGTAATCTCGCGTCTTGGGCAAATAGTTACATAGAAACAGATGAATGGGGTTTGAAGCCGATTCTCGGTGTTATGTGGTCACCGATTGAAAAGGTCTCTTTGGGGGTGACCGTTTCAAAAACAATCATATTGACTTCTGACATACTCAAGCAGGAGACAAGTACCGCTAATAACCCTGCAAGGATATACGAGTCGTATAATTACAAACGTGAATATCCCTACCAGATCGCCGCTGGAGTAGCTTGTTTCCCAAATAGTTCATTATTGCTAACAGGCGAATTGAGTTATTATTCATCTTTTGACTATACTTGGGTTAACGGTACGGAGAAACGTAATGCAGTCTTGAACGGTGCGCTCGGTACGGAGTATTTTCTAAACAAAAACTGGGCAGTTCGGAGTGGACTTTTTACTGATTTTTCAAATACTCCTTCAATTACCGAAGGTTACGTAAATCAGAGGGAGCATATCGATATGTTTGGCGGGAGTTTAACAGTAAGCCACTTTACAAAGAATACGTCACTTTCCTGTGGTGGAAGCTATAAATTTGGTAGTGGTAAAACACAGCTTTTTAAAGATAGTGTATCAATTCAAAATGTTGATGCCAGTAACTGGACACTGTTTGTTTCTTCATCCTATTCATATTGATTCTGAAACATGGTTGAATGGTAGCGTCTCTTTTTAACAGTGCCCATCCTGAAGTTCCTGATGGGCACTTATTTATGGAATAATGATATGTTAATATGTTATGGATGCTATCAATCGTATATACAGATAAAGGTTTAATTCTATGACGTTAAAGCAACTTGAAGTGTTTGTTTCAATTGCCGAGACCGGGAGCTTTTCAAAAGGTGCCGACAAATCCGGGATAACCCAGTCAACAGCCAGTCAGCATATTATTGGCCTGGAAAAAGAATTGGGTTTGAGGTTATTTGATCGGGGCAGGGACGGGGCACTGCTGACGGAGGCCGGCAAGCTTTTTTACAGTCGGGCCGGAAAAATTCTGTCAGATTGCAACGGGTCCCGATCTGCCATACGACGTTTCCTCGGTATGGATGGTGTTATTGTGCGGGTTGGTGGAAGCGATATTGCCGGCTCGTGGGCTATACCGTTAACGCTGTCGAAATTCCAAAAAGAGCGACCAAAAGTACAAATTGAAGTGTATCAAGGGAACAGTCGTTCACTATTGCGCAAGCTTGTTGATGAAGAAATTGAACTGGGATTTATAAGCGGAAGGTTTGAGGATGACCGGCTTTCGTTTGAGCAGATGGGTGAGGATACTCTGGTCTGTGCAGTCTCACCAGAGTTGAATGCAGGCAACAAAGAAAGCCTGAGTCAGGCCCAACTTTGCAAAGTTCCGTTCATTGTTAGGGAAGATGGTTCAGGTACTCAAAAATCGGTCTATGAGGCATTGGCGCGCACCTGGATCAATAAAGATTCTCTGGCAATAGTTGCCCGACTTGGCAGCAGTGACGCGATTCGGCGTGCGCTTGTGAATGGTGCCGGGTATGCGTTTATTTCAGAACGAGTCATTTCAGAAGATCTGGCAAATGGTCAATTAATGACTGTACGGATTCCGGGCGTACAGATTACGAGAAAATATTTCGCCGTCAGGCGAGAAGGACGTGAGTTATCTCCTGCAGCAAAAGAGTTTTTGACTTTAATGCTCCATCAGTGGAGATAAAACGACAGTAAGGATGTATGTGTTTTTCCCGGCCGTGTCGCGCGTACATAGATAGATCGAGCTATTGGAGCTGAAAAATGAATGAAATGATATTCCTGTTATTGCTTTTTGGGCTTCCGGCTGCCATTGGGTTTAAGCTCGCCACTTCCCGTGGTAAAAACCCGTTACTATGGGGGATGTTGTCAGGTGTTTTCCCCTTTTTTCTGCTTGTTCTGCATTTTCATAGACCCACTCATGAAATTCGTGGGCATTTTCGGAAGTGCAGTAAATGTGAGAGAACGTTTCCCTGGAAGGATACTACCTGCAAATACTGTGGTACCCCTATTTAATACAAACTTTACGTACTTCCTTCAAATCGGTAAGGCCTTGAAAACATTTCAGGATCCCGTCCTGTTTCAGTGTCGTCATGCCATCTTCAATCGCCTGTTTTCGAATGAATTCAACCTCAGATTTTCGTTTTACTAACGACTTTATAGCATCAGTTCCTTCAAGTAATTCATGAAGTCCTAATCGTCCCTTGTATCCGGTATCCCCGCATTTTGGACAGCCAACCGAGCGGTAAAGCTTAATATCAGCAGCGACAATCCCGGCCTTGGCAAAATGTTCCTCCCCGTATTCAAGAATAATTTCATCAATTTCACTCTGAGAGGGGATGTACTCCTCTTTGCATGAGCATAGACGCCGCGCCAGTCTCTGGGCAAGGATACAGAGAATCGCGTCCGAAAAGCTGAACGGATCAAGTTCCATGTCGAGCAGGCGTGTAATCGTTTCCGGTGCTGAATTTGTGTGCAGGGTTGAGAACACCAGGTGACCGGTTAGAGAACATTCAACAGCAATTTCAGCCGTTTCCTGGTCACGCATCTCCCCAACCATGATTACATCAGGGTCGGCACGCAGAAACGAACGGAGGGCAGCGGCGAATGTAAAACCGATTTTTGGATGCACCTGGACCTGGCGCAGACCACGCTGAGTAATTTCAACCGGGTCTTCGGCAGTCCAGATCTTTGTGTCAACTGTGTTGATAACTGATATTGCAGAATGAAGCGTCGTCGTTTTGCCAGACCCGGTTGGACCAACGACCAATACCAGTCCGTACGGTTGTTTGACGCAAGCATCCAATACGCGGGAATTACGATCGGTCAGACCTAACTTGTCGTAGGGAATAGGCTCCCCTGATGCCAGTACACGCAATACGACATCTTCAAGCTGCCCGGCTGTCGGTACTGTTGCGACGCGCAGCTCTATATTAAGTGGTCCGAATTTTTTAAAATCAATCTTACCGTCCTGAGGTTTGCGACGTTCAGATATATCAAGGTTAGACATAATCTTGATGCGCGATGGAATTGCATATTTATATCTGTAGGGAATTTTCTGATAGATCTTGCAGCGTCCATCAACTCTCATCCTGACCTGCACATCCTCCTTGCCGGGGAATGGCTCGATATGGATGTCTGATACCTTGTTATTTACTGCATCAATGATGATTTTATTTACCAGCTGGACTATAACGCTGTCCTGTTCAGACACCCGCTGTGATTCGGATTCAACTTCCGGATCCTCGCTTGAATCAAGCTTATTCAATATGTCATCTATGCTGCCACTGGAGGCACTTGACGCACCATGATAGTAGAACAGATTGATGTAGTTGAGGATGTCATCTCGAAAAGCGCCAATAAAGCTGATGCGTTTGTATTCAGGATATACGAACTTAAGCATATCCTGGCGTCCAAGGTCAGCCGGATCATCCATTACAATGTGCAGTACGCTGTTCTCTATCTTGAAAGGAACCCACCACTCCTTGTTCAATCGATCCGGTTTGACCCGATTAAGCAGTTCATCTTCCAGTGGGGGAACTGTTGGATCATATCCGATAAATTCCACACCGAAATAGAAGGAGAGATTTTTTGCCATATCATCCCTGCTGATTCCGAATTCGCGCATTAAAACCGTATCCATTCCAATTTTTACAACTTCGGGATGGGTTGAAGCTTTTTCAAGGAGCTTGTCATCTACCAGATTTTTATCCAACAGGTAATTGTATCGCGCTTTGTGACGAATTACTTTTGTGGTTAACGAGAGCCGGTAGATATTATGGATGGCGATTGAGAGCGACGTCGCCAATTCCAGAGCGTAGCTTATGTCAGTAGTGTCGTAGGGGATATCCCCCTTGTTATTGATAATCTGGATTACACCGATAAGAGTTTTCTGGAATTTCATCGGTACGCATAATACCTGTCTGGTAATGAACCCCGATTTTTTATCCCAACTATCGTCAAAGGTGAGGTTACTCCCGACCATTTTCAATTCATTAATGTCATATGCATTTTTAATATTGATAATGGTCCCGGTAATTGCGCAACTGCCGGCAAGGCTTGTATCGCTGATTGGTACGATAATCTGCTGAAACTCTGCGCCACTTTTAACTTTTGATATCAGCAAATTACGTTTAGTATCTGCGAGGTAGATAGTTATGCGTTCAGCATTGAACAATCCGGCAATACTATCTTTAATATGTATCAAGATGGTGTTGAGGTTCTCAGCGGAGTGGATTTCATTGATTTTGTCCATCAACCGCTTGCGATATTCAAGCTGTTGCCGTAATACATTGGTTTCCTGTTGCATGGCATGATCCTGTTTATCAGGGTTGGAAATGAACATTGTGCAAGGGTAGCAGAATTAAAGTATATCTCAAGCGTTATTAAACGGCATTCTACTCTTGATCCTGTCCCTGAAAAAAATTATAAGATGTTACAAATTCATGTTGTTATATTGTATGGTACCAAATTAAAGGTGCTGGCATCAGTAATAAATATATTTTTTTAATCTTGCTAAAAATGCCACTTTTCAGTATGTTCGTCGGAACGGAAGACCCATTACATTCAGCTTGGAGGAAGTATGGCCAGCGTAGCAGGCAAGACAAAATTTCAAATTGATCTTCGTCAGCATCTGCGTGATCAAAACATCAGCGGCAACCTTGTGCATCTTATCTGTGAAATTGCAGAAGCCAGCAAATATGTAATCAATGCTGTTCGAACCGGGGACCTGGGCGTTGCCGGAACTTCCAATCTGTACGGTGAAGAACAGCTTGCACTTGATGTCCTTTCTGACCGTATAATGCGCAAGCGCCTGCAACATTCAGGCGTTGTCTGCAATATAGCGTCAGAAGAGATGGAAGAAATATTCCAGGTAACGAGCAACCCGCAAGGGATGTTTTCAGTTGCTTACGACCCATTGGATGGCTCCTCTCTGGTTGATGTAAATTTGGCTGTCGGCACAATTGTCGGTATTTACCAGGGGAACGACCTGCTTCAACCGGGGCGGAAAATGGTCGGTTCGATCTATATTCTGTATGGACCTCGAGTATCTTTGGTGTACTCCGTCGGTAAGGGCGTTTACGAATTTACGATGAATCAGTTGATGGAATATACGCTTACCAGAGAAAACATTCAGATGTCGCCTTCAGGAAACATTTATTCTCCCGGCGGATTGCGGAAAAAGTACAGTGAGGGAAATGAACGTTTTATACAGTATTTGGAAAACAAGGGGGCAAAACTACGTTATTCCGGTGGATTTGTACCAGATTTCAATCAAATACTGATGAAGGGGAAGGGCGTGTTTATGTATCCGGCGCTCAATGATTGTCCGAACGGAAAGCTGCGTTTGCTGTTTGAACTGAATCCCATGGCATTTTTGATCGAGCAGGCCGGTGGTGCCGCTACAAATGGTGAAATTCCGATCCTTGATATTGTTCCCGAGGGTCTTGAACAGCGTTGCCCGGTTTATATCGGTTGTAAGGAAGATGTTGCCAAGGCTGCTGATTTTCTCAACGGTACCTGTTAAGAGGGCGCTATTATGCAAGATTCCAGCAAGATAACAGACGACCAGACAGCCGAACTGCCTCAACGTCTCTGTGGTGAAATTCAACTTTTTGATCTGTGTGATCTTGACTCATGCCACTTCAGGAACGGTCGTTTCTGTACTGACCCCATGATGCTGGAAAGTTTTGAAAAAATTTCAGAAGCTGAACTCAGGGTTCCTGAACTCTCTAGACTTGATGAGGAAGATGGGGAAGCGGACGAAAGTGGCGGCTTCGACGGATATGATGAAGAGCGGGATGATGTCGTTGATGATAGTGATGAGGATTACGAGTAAAAAAACTGACAGTGATTAATATTAGGCGGATAGGATTACCACAGGGTTCAGACTTGTCTGAGCCCTGATTGTTATAAAAAATGTTTACCTGCGCATTCTTCCCAGTGATTACGGGGTATTGCAAGAAACAGATCAACGATGGCGGGGTCAAATTGACTTCCCCTGTATTTAAGAACTTCGGCTGCAACAGCTGAAAAGGGAAGCGCTTTTCGGTAGGGGCGATCAGACGTCATAGCATCGAGAGTGTCGACAAGCGCAAAGATCCGTGAGCCGATTGGAATCTGTTCCCCAACGAGTTTTTTCGGGTAGCCGGATCCATCAAAGCGTTCATGGTGGCTGAGAATGATATCGGCCGGTATTTTCAGGAAGTCGATTTCTGATAGAATGGCATATCCAACCTGTGGGTGTTTGCGCATCTCGACCCATTCGTCATCATCAAGCGGACCTGGTTTGAGCAGTATATTATCAGAAATACCGATTTTCCCGATATCGTGAAGCAGTGCGCCTTTTGAGAGTTCCTGAAGTTCCCTGCCGGATATTCCAACTTTACCCCCCAGAAAAGAGGCATAATTCATAACCCGTTCCGAATGTGAACCAACCTCCTTTTCGCGGGCATCAAGAGCCTTCACCAATGCTGTCAGGGTGTTGTCATATGCGTTGGAAAGCTCATCCATGGTCTTTCGGATCTGGGATGTCTGTTCCATTACCTTGAACTCAAGACTAACCTGATAATTCTTCTTTTCAAGAGCAAGGCACCGCCGTTCAATGAGGTTCTTTACGGTCAATATGACGCGATTGATTCCAAACGGCTTGGTGATATAATCATCAGCGCCAAGATGTACGCACTCCATTGCAGTGTTCATATCGGAGAGTCCGGTAATCATCAGCACAGAAATATCCGGGTTTATTTTTTTCAGGTCACGCAGGAGTTCGACGCCGCTTCTGCCTGGCATCATGATGTCGGAAATGACGAGGTCAACAGGCTGCTCACTCATTAATACAAATGCCTCATCAACATTTGAAGACTGATGACAAACATACCCATCCTGCGTTAAGGCAGCGGAAAGCAAATCCCGAATCATCTCTTCATCATCAACGATAAGAATATGCTCTTTCATGTACTTTGATCCCTGCGCATGGTCTGGTCCGGTTGAGCGAGATAATTATTTAAGGATGAATCTGTCAGACCTTAATCTTCTACCACCCAATTGCTCTGTTTTCAAGTCGCTTGGGCTATGATATACGTGAAAAAAAGTTTGATGCTTACTTTTTAAACAAAAATTAAGTAAGTCGGGGGGATTCATGCTTCTCTTCTTTCTCTTTAATATGCTTAGGTTAGATGTGGCGGCAGCATTACTGATGCACATCCGGAAAAGTTTCTCATTTCGTGATTAATTGGCAATCTTGATGCGGCGTTGGCCGTTTCTGATACCTTTTGTGTGTATGACGGCCGGAATGCTGCTGTTTACCTTCAACGGCTCCTATTGTGGGTTCACCGCTGTACTGGCCGTTTTTTTATGTCTGGTACTGTCATGCTTCCTGTCTAATTTGACTTTGTTTGCCATCTGTACGTCGTTATTTTACTTTCTCTGGGGGCACTACGCCCTGCAGCCCTGGGTGTCTCCTGAACTGACTCCCTTCTCAATTCAAAAATCACTTTCCGAGAGTCCAATAGTAATTGAAGGGGTTATTTCAGAACGACCATCAATTTCTCCCGATGGAAGTCGCGTTACCGTCCAAGTGGAACGTCTATTCAGCGGTGATCGTCCTACACCGGTGACCGGCCTTTTACTGCTGCACGTCAGCGAGGGAGATGTAACGCTGACACGTGGTGACCGCATCCGCTTTCTCTCCCGGGTTACCGTGCCGCATCGACTCGGTCTGCCGGGTGAATTTGATTATTCCCGTTACCTTGCGTACAGGGGAGTATCAGCAATTGGTCGTGTTAACACTCAAAACGATATCGTTCTCATTCGTGCAGCCGCCGTTGAAACCACGCAGCGTACCATAGATAAATGGGCTCGAGCTCTGGGAGACTCAATCCGTCACTCAATCCCGGATGAGCGGAACTCTTCAGTATTAACTGCACTGCTTATAGGTGATCAAAGAAGAATACCCCGTGATCTGGCCGATGCATACACACGGGCAGGCGTGAATCACATCCTTTCAATTTCCGGATTTCACATCGGAGTCATTGCTGCATCTATCAGCATACTGTTACTCTGGACATTGACACGATGTGAATACCTGCTTCTGCACTGGAATGTCCGCCCACTTGCGATACTGATTGCTCTTCCGATTATGCTTTTTTATCTGCAATTGACTGGCAATGCACCGGCGACAGCGCGTTCAGTGATCATGCTGACAGTTTTTGCGGCAGCTCTCTGTGTAGAGCGGGAACATGATGCAATTAATACGCTTCTGCTGGCGGCCTTTGCTTTAGTCGCCATATATCCGCCTACCTTGTTTGACGTGTCATTTCAACTCTCTTTTCTGTCTTTATGGGGAATTTTACTGGTTGTCCCGGTAATCATGAAAAATACCGCCACGATCAAATCTCGGGTGGTACGAGGTTTGGTTCAATTTATCGCTGTATCAATTGCCGCATCGTGCGTAACACTTCTGCCCGTGCTGTTTACTTTTAACATTGCTTCGCTCAACGGAATTATAACCAATTTTATTATTGTCCCTCTGTTAGGCTATGGTGCTGTACTGGCCGGTTTTATCGCATTACCGCTCATTGTTATATTTCCGAGTCTCGCGTCTCTGCTTCTCTGGCCTGCCGCATCACTCGTCGCTATTTCCAACAAATTTGTGATGTGGTGTACTTCCCTGCCGGTGATTACGTTCTATGGCATCACAAAGTCGGATATATCCTTTTTTCTGATGTTTATGGCAGGTATGACATTTTTGAGGGGCAGATTTATACTTCTGATTACAGGGGTGCTGGTACCGATATGTGCCATTGTTCTCCACGTGTACGCAGCCTCTCATTCTGATGGGCAGCTACATATTACGATGCTCAGTGTCGGACAGGGTGAATCTATGCTGGTGACGTTTCCTGATGGTTCCAACATGCTTGTGGATGGTGGCGGTTATCTCCATGAAACAGGCAACGATTTTGGTCAGCGATTCCTTGCACCGGCGCTCGGTGCTTTGCATGTCAGACGAATTGACCGGATGATCGCTACTCATAGTCATCCGGATCATAGCGGAGGTCTTCCGTTTGTCATAAAAAACTTTGAGGTCGGTGAATTTTGGAGTGGATCAGATGTCTCTTCAGACGTTCTGAATGCGCTGGGTAAAAGAGTGATACCACGGCGCACGATTGCAGCAGGAGATGAAATTGCACTGCCGGGACAGGTAACCATCACGGTCCTTTCACCGGCAAAGGGAGGGCAGTATTCAACTCACGGGGACGAGTACAGCGTCAATGAGCAATCTCTTGTATTTCGTCTCAAATATGGCAGTTTCAGTATTATCTTTTGCGCAGATGCCGGCTTTGTGGCTGAACAGCAGATGCTTGCCGGGCAAAATAAACTGAAATCAACCGTGATTAAGGTCGGGCACCACGGCAGTCGATACTCGACGTCAGAGAGATTCATTGAATCAGTACATCCGGAAATTGCGCTGATTTCAGTCGCTGCGGAGAACCGATTCGGTCTTCCTTCATCGCGCATTATTGATCTTTTGAGTTCAAAAGGTATTCGTACGTATCGAACGGATCAGGACAGAACGATCGAGCTTGTTACCGATGGCCATACCTGGGCTGTCTCGACCCCCTATAAACCTGATTAATTATAGGAATGACGTTGACTCAATGCAGTAAAATAGAGTACATAGGACGTACTTATTTTGCACGATTTCTTTTTCTGGACAACGATACATGGACTCAATCCTGCTGGTTGAAGATGACCGTTTTTTTCGAGAGATGTTTTCCAACCTGCTGGAGGTTGAAGGGTATCGTGTTGAGACCGCCTCCTGCGGCAACGATGGCCTCGAATTGCTTTCAAAGGGTCAGTATTCGCTTGTCATAACCGATCTGGTCATGCCTGATATCAGTGGCCTTGAGATCCTTTCCCGTGTTCGTGAGAGTCACCCTACTGTTGATGTCATAATGGTTACCGGAAACGCGAATCTGGAATCGGCAATTTTTGCCCTGAAACGTGGGGCGCGTGACTATCTCGTCAAACCGGTAAACCCTGATGAGTTCAAACATTCTGTTGCCCAGTGTATTCAGCAACGTCGTCTTCTTGATGAAAACGAAGAACTGAAAAATATGCTTTCACTGTTTCGTGCAAGCCAGGCAATCGCCGGCTGTCTGGACTCCGAACACCTCTATCTCTTGTGTGTTGAAGCGATTGCTCGTGAAGTCGGGCTGACTAATGCGCTCGGTTTTTTTATGATTGATGATACGCTGGAGCTCAAAATAGCCAAGGGGATTTCTACAAAACTGGGGCGATCCCTTACCAAGGAGATCCGGTCACGGCTTGACTTGTCGGCCTTTGAGGAATTTACCGTTCAGCAATTGCATTTTTCTGCACCCTATAGTTCAGAAGGATTTACCTCCGCCCTACTGGTCCCGATATACAAGCGTTCTGTTCCGTTTGGTATGATTGTGCTACTGAACGATCCATCCTCTGTTCTTCCGGATATGGCTAAATACAAAAAAAATGTTCTTTTCTTGATAGAACAATCACTGCAGGCTTTCGAAAATGCGGAAACGTTTTCACATGCGAAGAATCTGCTGTTCATTGATGATGTAAGTGGACTTTATAACCATCGCTATCTGGATATTGCCTTGGAACGTGAAATGAAACGTGTGGAGCGATATGCCTCGCATATGGCGGTTCTTTTTATTGACGTTGATTCGTTCAAGCAGGTTAACGATAGTCACGGGCATATGATTGGCAGCCGTGTTCTGGCAGAATTCGGGTCGCTCATCAAAAAAGCGGTGCGTGATGTTGATATTGTGATCCGTTATGGCGGCGATGAATACACCGCTATTCTTGTCGAAACCCCCTGTGATATCGCTGAAAAAGTTGCTGAACGTATTCGCAGACATGTTGAGGCCCATAAATTTTCCGGCCCGGATGGGCAGGTAATCCGTTTGACCTGCAGTATCGGGTATGCCTGCTGCCCTGATGATGCTGCATCTAAAGAGGTACTGCTTGAAATGGCCGACAAGGCCATGTATGTTGGCAAAACATCCGGGAAAAACCGAATCCAGCGTGTAACCGGCGTTTCCTGAAAACTCTCTATAACGCTAGAGTCCGGCCTGTATTTACCAGATGCAGCCCGGGCTCTTTTGTGTTTTTCAACTACTCATGAGGTGAATTGTGGCACTAACTGCAGTCAAGGGATTCAATGATATTCTGCCGGGAGAATCCGGCCGCTGGCAGCATATTGAACAGACAGCCCGACGGGTATTCGAATTGAACGGTTTTGGTGAGATCCGGGTTCCCGTCCTGGAGAAAACCGAGCTATTCTGCCGCTCTATCGGTGATACAACCGATATCGTGGAAAAAGAAATGTACACGTTTGTTGATAAAGGTGAAAACAGCGTGACCCTCAGACCGGAAGGAACCGCCGGAGTAATGCGTGCATTCATAGAACATAAAATGTACACTCAGGATCCGGTAGCAAAGCTCTATTACCTGGGGCCGATGTTTCGCTATGAACGCCCGCAAAAGGGGCGATATCGACAGTTTCATCAGATTGGTGCGGAGATCACCGGTGTCAACGACCCATTGGCCGATGCCCAGGTTCTAAATATGTTGACATCGTTTTTTCGAGAAATCGGCCTGTCGGAGCCTACGCTTCAGATTAACTCGCTCGGGTGTCCGGAATGCCGACCTGCTTACCGTGCGGCCTTACGAAGTTATCTGGATGAGCGCATGGAGCACCTCTGTGAAGATTGCAGGCGACGTTTTGCCACCAATCCGCTTCGCACGCTTGACTGCAAGGTTCCCGGCTGTGTTGCCGCCACTGCCGGCGCTCCTTCCGTACTGGAACACCTCTGCAGCGGTTGTGACGATCATTTTGCCAGCGTGTGCCGCTATCTGAAAATTTCGTCCACTCCGTACAGTATCAATGCCCGTATGGTTCGAGGCCTAGATTACTACACCCGTACAACATTTGAAATGGTTACCGGTCTGCTTGGTTCTCAATCTGCCGTTGCCGCCGGAGGGCGTTATGACGGTCTGATCTCCCAGTTGGGCGGCCCGGCTATTCCAGGCATCGGTTTTGCGATGGGCGTGGAGCGAATTGCCCTCCTGCTGAACGAACAGGACTTTACGACCCATCCGGACCTGTTTATTGCGACTATGGGGGAGGGGGAGCGTGACACCGCTTTTTCCCTGTTTGATGGTCTGCTGAAATCCGGAATCCGCGTCGAAATGGATTATGAGGGGAAAAGCCTGAAAAGCCAGATGCGCCGAGCTGACAAACTCAAGGCGTCCTACAGCCTCGTAATAGGTGAAAATGAAGTGGCATCAGGACGTGCCACAGTAAAGCGAATGATTGACGGACGTCAGACTGAGGCTCCCCTGTCGGTTGCCGGTGTTCAGTCAATTATCAGGAGGTCGGAGGGGTGATGGACTCGCGGACTGTCCGTACCGTTACCCCGGAAAGACGGGATGACGACTCTCAATTTGATACGACGCTCCGCCCCCGTTCTTTTGACGATTATATCGGTCAGGAAAAGATTAAGGGAAATCTGCGACTGTTCATAGATGCCGCCAAGGGGAGAGGGGAAGCTCTTGATCATGTGCTTCTGTATGGTCCTCCCGGACTCGGCAAAACGACACTGGCAAACATCATCGCCTGCGAGATGGGGGTAAATATCAAGTCAACGTCCGGACCTGTAATTGAACGTCCGGGGGACCTCGCTGCAATTCTTACCAACCTTGAACCGCATGATGTTCTTTTTATCGACGAAATCCACCGGATATCCCATATTGTTGAAGAAATACTCTACCCGGCGATGGAGGATTATCAGCTTGATATCATTATCGGCCAGGGGCCGAGCGCCCGTTCTATCAAGCTGGATCTGCCCCGATTTACTCTGGTAGGCGCCACAACCCGGGCCGGTCTTCTCTCTTCGCCTCTTCGCGACCGCTTTGGTGTTATTTCACGACTCGAGTTTTACACATATGATGAGCTTTCCACAATTATATGCCTGTCATCCGGAATTCTCGGAATGGAAATTGATCCTCTCGGGGCATCTGAACTGGCACGCCGCAGTCGTGGGACGCCACGGAATGCCAATCGCCTGCTACGCCGTGTGCGTGATTATGCGCAGGTTCG
>JAQTXD010000109.1 GCA_028688955.1 Desulfuromonadaceae bacterium | reverse complement strand
AATGCCAATATTTCTATATTTATCAAGTGGTGCTAAACGGGGCACTGAATCCTCCAGAAACGGGTAGTACTAATTACCAACGATAGTGAGCGAAAGCACGGTTTGCTTCAGCCATCTTGTGCACATCTTCGCGCTTCTTAACAGCTGAACCACGATTATTGAATGCGTCGAGAATTTCGCCAGCCAACTTGTCTTTCATTGTCTTTTCACTGCGAGCAGTCGAGTACTTAACCAACCACCGCATTGCCAAGGACATACGTCGTTCGGGACGAACTTCGATGGGCACCTGATATGTTGACCCACCAACCCTTCTGGACTTAACCTCGAGGGCAGGCTTAATATTATCGAGACTCTTCTTCAATACCTTTACCGCCTCGTCATTTGAACGCTGCGCAACCAACTCCAGCGCACCATACATAATCGATTCGGCAACACTTTTTTTACCAGCAAGCATAAGCGTATTGATAAGCTTTGCGACCACTTTATCGTTAAACTTCGGATCGGGTAGAATTATTCTTTTAGGTACTTCTCTTCTTCTTGGCATGAATTTCCCCTCAACTAAACAGGTTCAGTATTATTTCGGACGCTTTGCGCCATACTTGGAACGACTCTGCAAACGACCCTTTACACCAACAGAGTCAAGCGTACCACGCACGATGTGATAACGAACACCTGGAAGGTCCTTCACCCTGCCGCCGCGAATAAGAACGACTGAGTGCTCCTGAAGGTTGTGACCAACACCAGGAATATATGAAGTCACCTCAAGCCCATTCGTCAGACGAACCCTTGCGACCTTTCGAAGAGCAGAGTTTGGCTTCTTTGGAGTAGTTGTATAAACCCTAGTACAAACGCCACGCTTCTGAGGACAACTCTTCAGAGCCGGAGCCGTTGACTTGTCTTTTTTACTTTCTCTACCTGACCTGATCAGCTGGTTAATAGTTGGCATAGTCGTCAAATTCTCCAGATACAAAAATATCAAAACTGCCCCGAACAGGAGCGAATCCGCAAGCTAACAAAAATTCAGAATCTTTGTCAATCTTTTTTATTCAATTATAGTCTTTTGTTGAGCTGATAGCTCAGAGGACACTACATTTTCAGGCTTACGACAACATTAATGGGATTCTACCCTGGCCGCTCTGATGATTTTCGGATGGGAATGGAATAGTTAGTAGGGCCGGAATTTCACCGACATCTCCATTCAGATCAGTAGCGGGTACTTCTCCTCTGTCAAGAGGAATCACACTTGTACACTTCCACACAACATGATGTCAACAAAAAAATGCACTACTGTATTTTTTACGATACGTTTTTCATTTATACAGAAATACGGACATGGACCTTATTACCGGGAACCCGCTACATCCATCCTTACACTTCACGTGTTACCTGCTACATTCCTTTCCGGTAGTAAGGAAATGATCATTCCGGACAGGATACATACTGCGCCAGCATACCCGTACACTCCCATACGTTCGTCCAGCATCAGCCACGCATAGAAAGCCGCAAAGACGGGTTCAGTGCAAAAGATGAGCGCTGTATTGGTGTGGCTGATGAAACGCTGCATAGACGTCTGTACCAAAAATGCGAATACCGTCGCGATGAGAGAACAGACCAGCAACGGCACAAGTAATTGCGGGTGCCATTCAAGAACCTCCTTGCCCCGCCCGACTGCGACCGCACAAGACAGCAGGGCAACAACCCCCAATTGAACAACTGTAAGCCAATAGAAATCACAGGAGCGGACATATTCACCGGTGCAGATCAGATGTAATGATACGCATATGGCACAAAGCGCTGCCAGCACATCTCCCCTGTTTAGCTGCCATGAACCCTTCCCACACAGTAATAGCAACCCGACAAGGGAGAGAGCAACGGCAACTTTTACGAAGAGCGTAACCCGGTATTTTAGTATAAAGGCGGCCAGAATCGGCACAATGATAACATTAAGCCCTGTCAGAAAACCGACATTCGAAGCAGTTGTATATAACAATGCGACGGTCTGAAAGGCATATGCCCCAAAAAGAAGAACGCCCATGACGCTGCCTCGAATTAGCGTTTGCCTATTGATCTTATTCCCCTTATACATTCCGATTGGAAGAATAAATAAAAATGCGAGAATAAAACGCTGGGCAAGGAAAACATATACATCAACACGTTCAATTGACTGTTTTACGACAGTAAAGGTAATTCCCCAAAAAAATGTTGTTGTAAGAAGAAGTAACGCGGCTTTGTAACGATTCATATATACGTTGAGCCCTGAAACGAGAATGGTCAAACCAAATGATTGTGACTTTGTACCGGCTTCAATATTTACTTACAAGCAAAATGTATTAACTCAATTCTGCAATAACATATGTTTTTCATTGACAATCAAATGAGTATTTATATAAAACACCATTCTTGTCTTACCATTTTTTATTTTAGTATCACCAAAAAGGAGAACCGTACATGAACATTTTCCGCGCACTCTCTGTAACAACCCTGTTGGTTACATGCATGGCAGTATCGGCCATTGCCGCCCCTAAAAGCATTAAAGTTGCAACGGACGCTACATGGCCGCCAATGGAGATGGTTAATGCAAGCAAGCAGATAGTCGGATATGACATCGACTTCTTGAATGCAGTTGCCAAAGAGGCTGGCGTGAAAGTTGAATTCAAAAACACCGCGTGGGACGGCATATTTGCCGGTCTGGACTCAGGGCAATACGATGCCATAATTTCGTCAGTTACCATAACCAACGAACGTAAGGCCAAGTATGACTTCACCGAACCGTACACCAGCATCGGCCAAATCCTCGTTGTGCCAAAATCCGATAAAACATCGAAAACCATCGCGGATCTGAAGGGAAAGAAAGTCGGCTCCCAGATCGGTACAACGGCAACAATGGAAATCAAGAAAGTTGCCGGCGTAGAGTCCAAAACGTATGACGAAATAGGCCTCGCGTTTGAAGACATGGCTGCCGGTCGTATTGCCGGCGTTGTCTGTGATGAGCCGGTTGCCGCTCACTTCGCCCTGCAGAAAGCTGAATACAAAGAGAAGTTCAAAATTGTAGGTAAGCCGTTTACCAAAGAAGGGTATGGCATTGTTGTGAAAAAAGGGAACAAGGAACTTGTAGACCTCCTCAATAAAGGTATCAAGTCAGTTAAAGCCAAGAAACTTGACACCAAAATCCACACCAAGTGGGTTAAGTAGTTACCTTGCAGAGTGGGGCTGGTAACAGCCCTGCCCTGCAAACTCACTTAATGCGAGACAATCAACCCACACATACTCCGATTGAAATCGGTGAAGGCGCTGCGATTCCGCATAAAAACGATGCCGGGCTGTTTACTGCCTGGCGCTTAGCCTTTTTCGGGTCAATCATTCTCTGTCTGTTCCTGGCCTTTGGTCGGCCAGATCAGTACATGGCTATCTTCAAATTTGTTCCGGAAGGCATCCTGATAACCTTTCAGGTTACAATTGGCGCCATTCTGCTGGCTATCGTCTTTGGGTTGGTTGCCGGATTGGGACGGATATCAACCAACCGCATCATCAACGGCACCGCTTCGTTATATGTTGAAGTGATTCGTGGTATTCCGCTACTGGTACAGCTCTTTTACATCTACTACGCGCTCGGCAGATTCGTAAAAATACCAGCCATCATGAGTGCCATCATCGCCATGGCGTTCTGCTACGGTGCCTATATGGCCGAGATCTTCCGGGCCGGCATTCAATCTATTCCCAAGGGACAGATGGAAGCAGCTCTGTCTCTCGGGATGTCGCGCAGACAGGCCATGCGACAGGTAATCCTACCCCAGGCATTTAAAGTTGTACTGCCGCCGATTGGCAATGAATTCATAGCTCTTCTGAAGGATTCATCGCTTGTTTCCATATTGGCCGTTTCAGATCTGTTACGACGCGGTCGTGAATACGCCTCAGAACCCTTCAACTATTTCGAGACCTACACGGTCATCGCCTTGATTTACCTGATTATGACGCTGTTCTTTTCCAAGCTGATCGGCCTCATGGAGGAAAAACTCAATGACGGCCGGTAGTCTTCCCATGATCGAAGTCAGCGGCGTGTCGAAGTATTTTGGCACCTTCCAGGCATTAAATAATGTCTCTTTCTCTGTCAGTGATGGCGAAAAGGTCGTCATTATCGGCCCCAGCGGTTCGGGGAAAAGTACCATCCTCCGCTCTATCAACGGCCTTGAAACCATCAACCGGGGCCGGATATGCGTCGACGGTATGGACGTCAGCGATCCAAAAACAGATATTTGTAAGGTGCGTGAAGAGGTCGGAATGGTGTTCCAGTCATTCAATCTTTTCCCCCACATGTCCGTATTGGATAACCTCACCCTGGCCCAGACCGTAGTCCGCAAACGCAGTAAAAAGGAAGCTGAAGAGGTTGCCATGGCGCTGTTGCGCAAAGTAAATATTGCCGAAAAAGCGTCCGCCTATCCGACCAGGCTCTCCGGCGGTCAACAGCAGCGTGTGGCCATCGCCCGCTCGCTGGCGATGAACCCGAAGGCGATCCTGTTTGATGAACCAACCTCTGCTCTTGACCCGGAGATGATCGGTGAAGTTCTTGATGTTATGAAGACCCTTGCGCGGGAAGGGATGACGATGGTGGTTGTCACCCACGAAATGGGCTTTGCCCGCGAGGTTGCTGACCGGGTCATCTTCATGGATCACGGAAAAATTGTAGAGGAAGGCACCCCGGAACACTTTTTCACAGCCCCGAGCCATGAACGGGCAAAACTATTTTTAAATCAGATTTTATAACTCCAGCAGTTGCGGGAGCATACTAAACCAGGCAGGACAGATCACAGGAGGTAGTACATGAAAAGCAGTAAAACTTTGGCAGCGCTCGTCACACTGGGACTTGCCGCGGCAGCAGCAACTCCGGCAATGGCGTTGGAACACCAGATCAGTGGAGCGTTCACGTCGTACTACGACCTCTCGAACTACAGCGCAGCCGGGAATGACGGATTTGCAACAAACTCAAAGGGGCTCAGCACAGATGCCAAAACAGAGAACTATTTTGCTCAGCGTGTACGCCTTGATTACACTGCAAAGGCAAATGAAAATGTAAAACTGGTGACCAAGTTTGAACTCGATTACAACTACTGGGGTAACAGCTCTTATACTGCAGCTGGTGGGGGAGGAGCTGCCCTTGGCGCTGATACGATCAACCTGGAAACCAAGAATCTGTATCTGGACCTAAACGTTGTTAAGGGTTTAAATGCAAAGATCGGCATGCAAGGCTACACTGACGCCTTCAAAGGTATCATCTTTGACGCCGACATGGCTGGTATCCTTTTGACTCACGCGTACGACAAGGCAGCAGTGTCTGCAGGCTTCTTCCGTTTTGGTGACACCTCAGCAGCTTCTAAACTTGGTAAATATACCCATGACATGTTCTCAATGGATGGTAAGTACAATATTTCCAAGGATATAACAGTGGGGGCAGCTTATTACTATATTGCCGATAATCGCGATAATGGCTCAACAATAACACCTTCTGCTTTACCGACAGGTCAGGCCGCCGATGGCACACCAATATATGCTACAACAACGACTTTCACTTCTTCGGCAAATCCTAGAAATGATACTAAAGTTCATACTTTTGGCCTAAATGGTGAGACTACCGTGGGACCATTAATCCTCAATGGTTTCGCAGTGGCTCAATTTGGTGATATCGGCACTGTTAATAACACCAATAAGGCTAAAGGCTATGCGCTTAACGTCGGTGCAAAACTGCCTCTCGCCGGGGGTACCGCTCGTGCCGCACTTCTCTACGCCGGTGGCGGGAAAAATTCACTGTATCATGTAGCAACAGCTGAGGGTGGTTTTTACTTCGACAATGAAATGACAATACTGGGTAGAGATAAAAATGCCACATCGATTGATAATGCCATTGTTTTTGATGCCAACAACTACAATCAGGGTGTTATCTTTGCGTCAGTCGGCTACGATTACGAGTTCACACAGAAACTGTCCGGTAGCGCAAACCTGGGATTTGCATCTGCAGCGAAAACCGACAAGTCAGTAACAGACAACAAGAGTGATTATCTCGGCACAGAAATCAACTGTGAAGCCAACTACAAGCTCATGCCCGCAGTTACCCTTGGCGCTCGCGCCGGTTATGTGGTTCTCGGAGACTACTTTAAAAGCAACACAGGTGCTCACGGTACATATGACAACCCATACGATATCAAGCTGATTGCCAAATACGCATTCTAATCACGTATTACGACCTCCGGGGCACTATTGTCTCGGAGGTTTTTTTTGTGCCATGACAGTATCCAGCACCACACCCCACGAAGAAAGGAGACACACATGAGTTTTAAGAAGATCACTTCACTGTTGTTGACCGCAGCATTGGCGCTGTCCGTAACGGCCGGCTGCAAAAAGAAGGAAGAAGGTTCTACTGCTGAAGCACCGAAGGCTGCCGGCGATACTATCAAAATCGGCTTTCTTGGTGCCCTGACCGGCGACGTTGCCATGTTTGGCAAGCCAACCCTGGAAGGCATGAAGATGGCTGCTGAAGACATCAATGCCGCCGGCGGTTTGCTCGGCAAAAAGGTTGAGATTGTTGAAGCTGACAACCGTGGCGATAAGCAGGAAGGTGCTTCCGTTACCCAGAAACTCATCAGCCGCGACAACGTTATCGCTATCGTTGGTGACCCGACAACCGGCATCACCAAAGTTGCTGCCCCGATCGCTCAGAAAGCACAGGTTCTGCTGATCTCTGCCGGCGCAACCGGCCCCGGCGTTGTTGAAAACGGCGACTTCATCTTCCGCAACACACTGCTCGACAGCGTCGCTATCCCAGCATGTATTGACTACTTTGCCAATGACCTGAAGTACAAAAAAGTTGCCATCATCACATCTGACAACAATGACTACAGCGTCGGCTTTTCACAGACGTTCCGTGATGCCGCCAAAGGTAAAGGCATTGAAATCGTAGCCGATGAAAAAGTTAAAGACGGAGACAAGGATTTCAGCGGCCAGGTAACAAATATCAAAGCCAAAAAGCCTGATGTCATTTTCTTCTCCGGTTACTACACCGAAGCAGCATTGATCATGAAAGAAGCCCGCAAACAGGGCATTAAAGCCAACATGTTCGGTGGTGACGGGCTTTTCTCTCCTGAATTCATCAAGCTGGGCGGCACGGCTGCCGAGGGTTCCATGTCAGCGCTCGGATTCGCTCCTGAGCAGGCATCACCTGAAACCGCGAAATTCATCGAAGCGTTCAAAAAGAAATTTGCCGGGCAGCTGCCGGGCCTGTTCGATGCACAGGGATACGATGGTGTCATGATGATTGCTGACGCAATCAAACGTGCCAATAGTGCCGATCCGAAAGTATTTAAAACCGCTATGGCTTCAACGAAGAACTTCAAGGGCGTTTCCGGTACCATCACGATCCGTGCTAACCGCGAACCGATCAAAACCCCGCTCTGCCTGCTTGCAGTCAAAGACGGCAAGTTTGTCCTGAAGGCAAAAGTACCGGTAAAGATGGACTAGCCGACGACAGCGTTTAACAACCGGTCACGAAAAATGAAATCGCCGTGCAGCCTTATTCAGGTGACACGGCGTTTTCATGCCTGCTTGCAGATAGTTCTGTCTGTCTACTACCCCTTCTCGCGCAACATGCGAAGTCCATTTGCCACGACAATCAGGCTGGCCCCCATATCAGCAAATACCGCCATCCAGAGTGTCGCATTTCCGGTTATCGCCAGACAGAGAAAAACAACCTTTATGGCAAGCGCAAGAAAGATATTCTGATGCAGGATCATCATGGTGCGACGACTCAGATTGATCAGTGTGAAAAGACGCATGGGATCATCGTCCATCAATGCTATGTCAGCAGTTTCAATGGCTGTGTCGGAACCGGCACTTCCCATGGCAATGCCGATATCAGCCCGCGCCAGGGCCGGTGCGTCGTTGATGCCATCCCCGACCATGGCGACAACACCAAATTTTTCGCGGAGCTCTTCAATGATCGCCAGTTTTTCTACCGGCAGCAGGTTCGCCCGTACATCACCTATACCTACCTGCGCGGCCACAACCTGAGCGGTATGCTGGTTGTCACCCGTCAGCATGACCAGATGGAGGCCTAATCCGGAAAGTGCAGCCAACGCGGCGGCACTCTGCTTCCTGGTGGTGTCCGCTACAGCGAAAATGGCACGAGGGCTCTCATTATCGGCCAGGATGACACATGTTTTACCGTACCGTTCAAGTGACTCAAGACGCTCTTCCAGATGCGCACTGCATTGGTTTCTATCTTCAATCAGGCGATGATTCGCCAGAACAAAGCCTGTACCGGCAATGGTCCCCGCCATACCGTGCCCCGGAATTGCCGTTAGTTGCTCGACCGCTACTGGAACTGACATATTGAGGCGCTGCCGACACCCCTGG
>JAQTXD010000108.1 GCA_028688955.1 Desulfuromonadaceae bacterium | reverse complement strand
TCTCCTTAAGTGTTTGGTATGCATATTAAAACGGTAGAAATTAACATATCCAACCGCTCTATCGCAAGGTTTTATCTGGCAACAGCTACGTCACGTTCTCCGAATGTTCATCATCTCTGGCAGATGGTGCAGAAGACCGTGCTCCGCCCCCCGAGTCTGATTTCATCAAGCGGCGCACCGCAGGTAAAGCACGGCTCGCCTCCCCGACCGTACACCTTAAAGGACTGTGGGTGATACGCAGCCGTTTCCTCTGCAACCCGAAAGCTGCTTCCCTCACCAATTGATCCTTCCAGCACCTCGCGGATGGCTGTAACCAGCTCAGAACATTCCTGAAGAATCAGAGTCCCGGAGGGGCGGTCCGGCCGGATCCGGGCCCGATAGAGCGCTTCATTTGCATAGATGTTTCCAACTCCCGCCACTACCCCGCTGTCCATGATCAACTGTTTGATCGGGACTTTCCTTCTCCTGCTGACATTAAACAGATAATCCCCGACAAAGGTATCACCAAGAGGCTCCGGACCGATCTCTGCGAGCAGCGGATGCCGCAGCGGATCACCCGAAAACCAGGTGACAATGCCGAATTTGCGCGGGTCATGAAAACGAAGAATGCGGCCGTCATCGAACGTAAATTCAACGTGATCATGTTTGCCCGGAAGTGACGGACCGGTGAGCAGCTGCAGAAAGCCGGTCATACCAAGGTGTACGAGCAGCCACCCCTCCCCGCAGTCGAACAGCAGATACTTTCCCCGCCTTACTATAGCATGAACAGTTTTCCCCGTAAGAAGGAATGGAAGCTCTGCAGGCACCGGCAGACGAAGCTTCGCCGTACGCAGTACCACCTGCGTAAAGGCTCTCCCAACCAGATATGGCTCAAGCCGCAGACGGGTCACTTCAACTTCCGGCAGTTCAGGCACAGTATCCTCCTGTCACTGGCTTTGTCCTGCCTGCGCCCTGTTGAGCAGATATTGCCGTAACCAGTCGAGAGCCGTCCATGCCGTCACGGTACGAACCTCGTTACGAGTTCCACTGAACTGAAATCGTTTTGTCCAGCAGCCATCTGGTGCAGCAAGAGAGATGAACACCGTCCCGACCGGTTTGTCTGCACTGCCGCCATCCGGGCCGGCTATACCGGTAGTTGCCAGACCCAGATCACTTCCAGAAGCTAATCGCACCCCCATGGCCATTGCCGCAGCACACTCCTGACTGACGGCTCCCTGTTCAGTCAACACCGTATCCGGAACCCCCAGCAAACGTATTTTTGCCCCATTGGAATAGGTCACCAGACCTTCAAAAAAGTACCGGGAGCTTCCGGGGATATCGGTGATCCGCTTGGCAATCAGGCCACCGCTACAGGATTCCGCTAACGAAAGAGTCAGTCCACTGCTCTGCAGAAGTTCCGCCACCGCTGTATCAACGGTGTTGTCGTCAGGTATTACCGGAAAAGTGTTCACGGTTCGGACGCTCCCGGGCAGAGCAGTCGTTCCATGACCCCGCGGCAGGGGGTATCCTGTTCGCGGGCAATCCGGCGGCAATCCTCGTATTCCGGTGATTCCCGCAGCACGGTGCCGGCACCGTCAAGGACCTGCTTGAATCGCACGGCACCGAATTCAGTCTGCCGTTCGACAATCCGTCGCTGCAAGGTGGTGCGGTCCGCGCTGTAATAGCGCAGACCAATGGCGGACGTTTCCGTCAGCATTATTCGAGAAAGAGTGTCAAGGTTTTGGGAATTGCAGAGAAACGACAGCTTTACAGCGGGGCGGTTTTTCTTCATCTGAATCGGCGTAAAGAACACGTCCAGCGCCCCCTCATCAAAAAGACGCTCCATGGCGTAGCCGAGCAATTCCGGTGTAGAGTCATCAATATTGCTCTCAACAACAATAATTTCATGTTCCGGCAGTTTTTTTTCGAGGCTGCTTCCCAGGAATGCACGCACAATGTTGGGACAATCAAGGAAATCTTTTCCTCCTGCGCCGCACCCGATCTTTTCCAGCGTCATTACCGGTTGACCACCAAAACCATGTGCAAGAGCGACAAGAATCGCTGCTCCGGTCGGCGTCACCCGCTCCCCCGGTCCGCACTCTCCGTGCAGAGGTACTCCCTGAAGGAGCTCTGCCGTCGCTGGTGCAGGCACCGGCAGGCGACCGTGGGCCGTTTCAACAAAGCCGCTCCCCATCGGCAGAGCAGACCCGTATATCTGATCGACCTGGAGATATTCCAGGCAGATGGCGACGGCAGCAATATCAACAATGGAGTCAATCGCACCAACTTCGTGAAAATGGACCTGCCCGATGTCCACACCATGTACCCGCGCTTCAGCTTCGGCCAGAAGGCGAAAGATCAGCCGTGACTTCGCTTTGACCGCTTCGGACAATCCACTCGCGGCGATCAGTGCGTCAATACCGGTGTAGTGACGGTGGGTGTGGTGATCGTGTACCGCAACATCAAATTTCAGGGCCGGCATCCGCTGCCGCTCTGCGCGATACGTTGAAAGTTCGTAGGAATCAGGCGGAAGGTCTAGCTTGCTCAGCTCCGCACGCAAATATTCGAGCGGTACCCCCAGATCAAGCAGCGCTGCCACCGACATGTCCCCGGAAATACCCGCATAGCAGTCAAAATATATAATTTTCATATCACACCCGATTAATCAGACTCGCGGCGCAGGCAGCACCAAAGCCGTTGTCTATATTAACAACCGTTACTCCGGAAGCACAGGAGTTGAGCATCCCAAGCAGCGCGGCAATCCCGCCAAAGGACGCACCATAGCCGACTGAAGTCGGCACTGCGATAACCGGTTTGTCCACCAACCCACCGACAACAGAAGGGAGCGCCCCCTCCATGCCGGCCACCACAATAATGACAGAAGCCTCAGCAAGTTGCTCCCGCCGCGCCAACAACCTATGGATGCCGGCCACGCCAACGTCATGGACCTGTTCAACTTGATTACCCAGAAACCGGGCCGTTACCAGCGCCTCAGCCGCAACCGGAATATCCGACGTACCGGCGCAGATCACCAGAATTTTCCCCTTACCGCGCAACTCCGGCGGCTGACGCTCAAGCGTCAGACAGCGGGCTTCGGCATGATAGAATGCGGCCGGAAATTTCTGTACGACCTGTCCCGCTTTTTCAGTGTTCAGACGGGTTACCAGGACGTTGCTTCCGCGTTCCGCGAGTGCGGTTGAAATAGCAATGATCTGCTCTGCACTCTTCCCTTCGCCAAAGATCATTTCCGGCATCCCCTGACGTAACTGGCGGTGGTGATCGACCTGGGCACACCCGATATCCTCGAACGGAAGCTGGCGAAGCTGCAGTACGGCATCATCAATGGTGAGTTCCCCCTGACGGACAGAGGAAAGCATGGTTTTAAGAGAGTCCTGGTTCATGAACATGTCCCTGATGGAGCAGATTTGTTGCGACGTTATAGCATGCCCGCCGCTGTTTTCCATGCAAAAACCGGTCTCGCCACACATATTACATCATCAAAAAAAAGTTCACCGGTGGCTTTTTTCTGACAGCTATGCTAAAAGTCACCGAATACTTTGAATCTTGAGAGGTCAGAAAATGGGTAAAACAACTTCAGAAAAAATATTTGATGCTCACCTGGTAAACGAGCCATTTCCCGGCACTAAGGTCCTGCGCCTGGATGCAGTGCTCTGTCACGAAATCACTACCCCGATTGCTATCGACGATTTGATCCGCCGCGGCAAAGATCGCGTTTTCGATCCGGCGAAGATCAAAGCGGTCATCGACCATGTGACCCCCAGTAAGGACACCAAAACCGCCACTCAGGCTAAAATTCTGCGTGATTGGGCCCGTCGTCACGACATCAAGGACTTCTTTGATATCGGTGCAAACGGCGTCTGTCACGCCCTCTTTCCGGAACGCGGCTTTATCCGCCCCGGCTACACAGTCATCATGGGTGACTCCCACACCTGCACCCACGGGGCGTTTGGAGCGTTCGCGGCCGGCATCGGCACAACGGACCTGGAGGTTGGTATCCTTAAAGGGGTCTGCGCCTTCCGCCAGCCAAAAACAATTAAAATAGATGTCAATGGAAACATGCCGAATGGCGTCTACGCCAAGGATGTCATTCTCCATATCATTGGACAGATAGGCGTCAATGGCGCCACGGACCGGGTGATTGAATTTCATGGTTCAACAATTGACAGCATGACGATGGAATCCCGCATGACGCTTTGCAATATGGCGATCGAAGCGGGCGGTACTTCCGGTGTCTGCCAGCCTGACATGGTCACTGTCGACTACCTCTGGCCGTTCATCAGCGGCGAATTCACCAGCAAGGAAGCGGCACTTGCAGAATACAGCAAATGGCGCGCCGATGCCGATGCTGAGTATGACCGGACGGTTGCCATCGATGTCACTACTCTGGAACCAACTATTACTTTCGGCTACAAGCCGGATCAGGTAAAAACCGTCTCTGAACTTGCCGGCACCCAACTTGACCAGGTGTACATCGGCTCCTGTACCAACGGACGCATTGAAGATCTGCGCATCGCGGCACAGATTCTGAGAGGGCACAAAATTGCACCAAACGTTCGCTGTATTCTCTCTCCGGCAACACCGGCTATTTTCAAGGAGGCATCAAAAGAAGGACTGATCGACATCTTCATGGAAGCCGGTTTCTGTGTTACCAACCCGACCTGTGGCGCCTGCCTGGGAATGAGCAACGGCGTCCTTGCGGAGGGTGAAGTCTGCGCTGCGACAACCAACCGCAATTTCACAGGTCGCATGGGTAAGGGAGGCATGGTGCATCTGATGTCACCCGCCACTGCAGCTGCCAGCGCCATTGAAGGGAAAATTGCAGATCCGAGAAAATACCTGTAATCATTTTTTTGTCACAACTTAGGCACTTAATAAAGGAGCAACCATATGAAAACATTCGGAGGACCGGTCCTCTTTCTTGACCGCAGCGACATCAACACCGATGAAATAATCCCGGCAAAATATCTGACCGAGATCACCAAGGAAGACCTCAAACCCTATATTCTCGAGGATCTCAAGCTGCCCGGTTTTGATCCGAAAGGACCAAAAGCGAAGAGCGCCAGGGTAATTCTCTCCCGAGCAAATTTCGGCTGCGGTTCATCCCGTGAACATGCGCCCTGGGTATTCGAGGTCAACGGTATCACAGCCGTAATAGCCGAATCTTTTGCGCGAATATTCCGCCAGAATATGTTCAACTGCGGCATGGCTGCCATTGAACTGCCGAAGGCTGACCTTGATCTTATTTTCTCTCACGCAGGTGATGAAGACACCACCATGAGCATCGATATCGAGGCTGGCTCTCTGACGGTGAGTGGTGGTGGAAAACAGAAAACCTTCTCATTTGAAATTTCGCCTTTTGACAAGGCTCTGGTCACAGCAGGTGGCTGGGTTGATTACGCAGACCAGAATTACTAAATCAAGACGTCACAAAAACCTGCAGATACAGAGAGAGGCGGGAAACTGTTAGTTTTCCGCCTCTCTCTGTATCGAAAAAAAGTACCTGATATTCTTACAGCCTGAACTGCCCAACAAGCTGCTGCAGCTCTTCGGCAAGGAGAGAGAGTTGGTTGGCCGCCGCAACTGATTCATGGGCACCATGTGCCGTATGCTGGACGACCTCGTTGATCTGTTGGATGTTGCTGCTGATCTCACTGGTGGTAGCGGTTTGTTCTTCTGCAGCGGTAGCAATCTGGCTTACCTGCATATTCACGGAATTAATCTGCTCAAGGATTTCCTGTAGCGCAGTACCAGACTTTGCCGCTTCGGCAGTTCCGTTTTCCACCTCCTGAACCCCTTCCTCCATTGCACCGACCGCACTCTTCGTTTCATACTGAATGGCTTTAATCATGGCACTGATCTCTTTAGTTGCTCGCGTTGTCCGCTCGGCCAGGGCTCTGACTTCGTCCGCCACAACGGCAAAGCCGCGCCCCTGCTCTCCGGCACGAGCAGCCTCGATCGCAGCATTCAGGGCCAGCAGATTTGTCTGATCGGCAATATCTTCGATAGTGCCGACAATTTCACCGATCTGATCAGAACGGGCACCAAGACTTTCGACAGTTTTTGCCGTATTCTTGACGCGGGTGGAAATACGTTCCATGACCAGGACGGTGTTCTCAACAACGGTGGCCCCGGTTTGGGCAGTGTGACTTGCATGAAGAGCCTCAGAAGCAGCGTTGTGGCAATGCTGTGCAATATCGCCGCTGGTTGCCGACATTTCTTCGCTGGCAGTTGCAACGGTTCCGGCCTGCGCCGCCATTTCTTCTGCGCCCACTGCCATCTCACCGGCAGTCGAATGAAGTTCGGCAGCAGCAGAAGCCACCTGTTCGCTGTTACTCGCCACCATCGAAATAACCGTACTCAGTTTCTCTGCAGTTGAATTCACTTCATGAGCCAGCATCCCCATTTCGTCTTTGCTGGTAATTGCGGAACGGGAAGTGAGATTGCCATCCGCCACCTCCTTTAGGGTTGCAAAGACCGACTGAAGCGGACGGGAAATCGAGTTGGCGATAAGCGTTCCCACGAAAAGCGCCATTATCACGACCAACGATATCGCTATCAGGAGAACCAGTCGTGTTTTGAGAAAGCTTTCCCTGCCGTGCTGATATATGTCCTCACCATCCCTTACATTGTCCGTCACCAAATCGGCTATAACCTGTGATGGTCTGCTATAGAGGGGGGCAACTGTCTTACCGGCAAATTCGACGGCATCATCGATTAATACGGCATTTCCGGATGAATGCGCCTCCTTGGCCATTACGGCAAGCTTTGTACCTTCCTTGATATATGCATCAAAACCCTGACGGAATTCCTTGATATGCTCTGTTTCCTTCGCATCAAGGCCGATTTTTTCTATCTCCACAATTTTCAGACGGACATTTTCTATCTGATTTACAAAATCTTTTTCTTTTTCTTCAATTTTTGCCGGATCCTTAAGCGACAGCATGTAGACCAGGTCAAGACGCATAACGAGAAAATGATTTCGTATATCCTGCATGAGCGCCACGTGGTGCATTCCGTCTTTAAGTTCGCCCTCCGCATTGTTCATGCGTGCCATGTTTACCAGGCCGAACAGACCGACAATCACCAGTCCCACACAGCCGGCGATCACCAACGTTAACACCTTGGCCTTAACTTTCATATCAGCCCAAAAACTCATTGAAGCCCCCTTTACTAGTGCATTTTTTACTCACAAAAAGATAAAGCTTCGTAAAGCCAAACATGACAATCATAAACTACGGTTGAATGGTGGAATGTATCTGATACAGTGTATTAACGCCTAGAAACGCTTGTTCAATCCAAGGTAAAAACTCACATCCGGTGCAGTATTCACCGCAACATCTTCTCCAACACCGATATCTAGCGAATACTCTTCCGGAAACCTGAGTGCCCCTCCAAGAATCAGCAGCATAGGGCTTTTTGATATCTCAGCCAATGAACTTGCACCATACAAGGGTGTGCTGCCATTGAGTTGCACCTTGAATGATATCCACGAAGCCGGTCCCCATCCAGCACCAAGTGTAGCAAGTCCAGCAATGTGCTTTTGCTGATCAGGCAGCAGATCACCTCTGGTCATGGCAAGAGCACCAACGGAACCAAACAGGCCGAGAGATCCCCACTCGGTATATCTGTTAATACCACCACAAAGCAGAAGCGCAACATCTGTACTGCCACTACCGAGAAATTGTGTGCTGTCCCCAGTTGGAAGCTTGATCGCAGCTTTTAGAGACACCCTGTCCTGAAGTCCGGAATCGTTGCCATCATACAGATTAACACCTCCCGTCAGACTAAGATCTCCTAGCCCGGAAATGGTATGATCCATCTGTATTTTCTGTATTCCATTTTTTTGATAACTGTAATTCAATCGATTTTTCGGGGCGTTGTTCCGCCCCCCCTGCGGCAGTGTAAAGGTTGAGTGCCAGCCGATAATAAAATTATCGAGGAAACCACCTCCATGAAAAACGTAGGGGATTTCAATTCCAGCCTCCCAGTTCCGAGCCACACCATACCGCACAGAAACCGTCGTCCGGTAAATCTCACCGTCAAGGGTTATCCGCTCAGAAGCACTATTTGAGACCGCATAATTACTGGAAAGATCATGGGCAAGCCGCATATCAAACGTCCCAACCGGAGTAATATCAGCAGCGGTGTCGCGAGGGATTCCGTGAATCTGAACTAGCGGGCTTTGATTTGAGGTACTGAAGGGAGTGATCTTCATATCTGCAGCGGAGGTATCCACTACTAAACCGAGCAGGGTTAAAAATACCCGTACGAAGGTATTCCTAATTGGACGATTCTTTATCATTATCAGCAGTTACTTCACCACGATACCGGTCAAGCAAAGTGGTGAGCGCTCTTAGTGATTCTGTAATTATCCGGTTTTCGATCGCGTGTGTCGAGATCTGTATCTCTGCATCTTTTGCCGCTTCAAGAGACTGTTTTGCCAGCTCAATATGCTGAACTGCATCATTTTTCAGTTCTCTCACCCGCTCATTGTCCTCCATACTATTCTTGAG
>JAQTXD010000107.1 GCA_028688955.1 Desulfuromonadaceae bacterium | reverse complement strand
CCAGGAGTCGACGCCAGGCTTCGCTGTTGGCCTCCAGTCCAGCATTGTAGCGACGGCAGAACTCATCCCACTTGGCAGGCTCATGCCCGAACCAGCGTCGCAATTCATCACTAGGGGCTACCTCTTTCAGCCACCCATCCATCTGGAGGTTTTCTTTCTTCATTCCACGCGGCCAGAGTTTATCTACGAAAAAACGTAGCCCGTCGTCCAGATCATGCTGGTCATATACACGCTTGACTCGTATCATGTTCTCTACCTCGATATCTCAGTCCCCAGCCATCGAAATATTGAATTCGATAACGGAGGCCAAGTCCATAAGTGTTTTAGACAATTTTTCGATATTACCATTATCCATGGTTCGCACGGTCATTCGATACTCCAGCTTTTCACCCTTCTCCAACAACTGGTAGCTGACATTGGCTACTGAAAAGCCGTTTTGTGATAGCAATCCCCTGATTCCTGTCTCTGCCATACAATTCTGTCGGCAAACGCTGATGGAGAGGTGCGCAAATATCTGTGAAGGCATTCTGTTTTCAATCTTCCGAAATACGGTTAACGTTCCAATTGTTATGACGGACGCAATCAACACAGCGCTGTAAAAACCTATGCCGGAAAGGATTCCTATTGCTGCTGTAATCCAGATAGATGCGGCGGTAGTCAGACCGCGAACGCTAAGCCCTTCCCGCATAATAACGCCCGCTCCAAGAAAACCTATACCGGTCATGATTCCCTGAGCCATTCGAGTCGGGTCTACCCGTACAGTCTCCAGTGCCGTTCCTGCAAACCACTTGTTTTGATACATTGTGACGAGCATAAGCAAACTTGACGCAACACATACGAGTGTATGTGTTCTAAAACCGGCCGGACGGCCATGATAGCTCCTCTCCAGGCCGATAATCCCACCGGCAATTGTCGCAACAAGCAGATGTATGAATATGTTGAGCCATTCTCTATCCATAGAACCGAGCTCCTTTCATGTAATAACGGCTGATTGGCACTGTAGCAACTTGCATCACGCTCGGAGATTTTGGTCTCATACTTCCTTGATCGCCTTGTTTGCCGCAATGAGGAGCGGATCCCAGACCGGGGCATAGAGTGGCGAATAGCTCAGGTCCAGTTCGGCAATCTCAAACACGGTCATCTGTTTGTAAATTGCCGTGGCGAGGACATCGAGCCGTTTTGCCACGACGTCCTGCCCGATCATCTGGCCACCCAGCAGCAGCCCGGTTCCCTTCTCGAACAGAAGCACGATCCGCATGGTGCCGCCACCGGGGAAGGCACCCCTGGTCGGCGTGTCCACGTGAATCTTCAGATAGTTTGCGCCGCTCTCCCGAAGCTGCCGTTCATTGAGGCCGGTAGTGGCCACCGTTAGATCAAAAAATTTGAATACCGCGGTCTGATCGATGCCGTAAAATTCCTTCATGGCGTTGTTATGGACGATATTGCTGCCGACCAGCCGGCCCTGCTTGTTGGCAGCCGGCCCGAGCGGCATGTAGCCATTGCGGCCGAGTTGACGGACGTAGTGCTCGGCACAGTCGCCGGCTGCGAAGACATCCGGCAGGTTCGTCCGCAAAAAACGGTCGACCTTTACCGCACCGCCAACCCCCAACTCGCCGCCGGCAGCCGAAAAGAGGGCCGTATTCGGCCTTACGCCGATGGAGACAACCACCATACCCGCCTCGAAGTCTCCGGTTGCGGTTCTGACCACAGTCCCGTTCTTCTCTATGATATCAACATTGGTATGGAGTAGGATTCCCTTCTCCTCCAGTTTTTCCAGCACCTTGGACCGGATCTCTTCGGCAAAAGAGGGCAGGATTGTGGCTGCTTTCTCAAGGATGATCGGGGTGATCTTCATGTTGTAGAGGACATCAACCAGCTCAAGATTGGTATAACCGGAGCCGACGAGAATGGCATTGGCGGGGGACTTTTCGTAGATGATGTTTTTGACCAGCCGCGTGTCGTCCAGTGTCTTGGAGTAAAAGACGTCGGCATCGTCGAATCCGGGAAGGTTCAGCCTGTTTGGTTGGTTACCGGTGGCATACACGAGGTAATCGTATTTTTCATGATATTCCCGGGAGAGTTCCCGGTCAATCACCGCCACTTCCTTACGCGCCGGATCAATAGCGACGACTTCATGGTGTTGACGGTAATCGATGCCGCGATCGTTGCGGATTGATTCAAGGCTGAGCGCATAGAGATCCTCGACCGGCTTGTCCTTGTAAAACAGGTTGTAGGGCATGCCACAGGCGGCGTAAGAAACATCGCCTGATTTTTCCAGGACGATTACCTGTGCGCCGTGGTCCTCGCGCTTGATCTGGCTGGCGGCCGACAGACCACCGGCTATTCCTCCAATAATCACTGTTTTCATCTGATCACCTCCAAATACTTCTTCATCGCAGCTCTTTTCGTCCGACTTTCTTACAAAGCACTTACCACCATCGCCAAAGAGAAAGTATCAGGATTATAAGGAAGACAATCGTAAGGTTCATGTGCGCCATGAAGAAAAACACCCGCTCATGCAGTGGAGCTTTTCGGGGGCCGGCAGCGGCGAGTTTCCCCACGACGGTCAATGCGGTCACCTTCTCACGACCGTGGGGAGCAAGTTTCAATGCCTCCGTCAAGTCATTTCCGGCGTTGTGCCTCCCAATATGGACACCCTGTCTCCAGAGAACACTTTGAGTCGCATCGTAGATCTGTCCTTCGAAAGCAAAATAGGCCGGCCTTCCTTCTTTCCCGTCATATGATGCCAGATCTTCCAGGGTAAATTCACCTGCGGGGCCAGACAATGATGGTTCCTTTCTTTTTGCCTTGAGACGCGGACCAATCACGTTGACGACGTACAGGGCAGAAAGGACCATAACCAGATAGAGACCGATTTTAATGAGCAGCAGGGTGCCAAAGCGGGTGTGAATGAGCATATCAAAAGAGTTCACACGATAGAAGGTCAGGATGGAACCGCTTACCCCCATGACTATCATGGAAATGACACCGACCCTAACCTCGCCGCGAGGAAGTCCGCCGACGGCATAGGCCGGCTTGAGGATCAGGTGCACATAGAGGATAGTGCCGAACCAGAAAATAGCGGTCAGAAAGTGAATATAGCCGATTACTAGCCGAAACCCTTTGAAGAACAACCTCTTTTCAGGTTTTTCCGACCGGGAATGACGCGAATCGGCAAATGTTTTGCCGGCCGCAGTCAGTTCGCCGCCACCGCCCGGGTCAAGGTGACAGACAGCGCATGCCTGGCCGGTCTGCTTGGCGTACTCCTCGGTAGCGCCAGCCACGTGCGGCGCAAACAGCACAAATGACGACAACAGAAATATTCCAAAAAAAAGATGTACTACCATTTTGAGCATGCGGTTCCTTCCTTGTCTTCGCCCTGTCGCTTAGATGTAATTGTTAAGGAAGGTGAGATTCAGCACTTATGCAGGCATGCCGTTCGCACAACCTCAACCATTCGTCCAACAAGCTCAGAATGGCTCGGAACGTGGAAAACATACCGCGGCACACTGTGACTGGGTGTTCTCGCCATGAACGGTTCCCCCCAGAAACTCAGCAGACATTCGGTTCTACCATTTTTTTCTATGTCGGAAATGATAGCCGAAACTCCTCCTGAGATGGAGGTCCAAATGGTATCTCGAACTTTACCATGGTTTGCACAGCGCTTGATTTTGGTCACAACTTCGCTCTCCCACATCTCCTGATCACTGGTATCGAGGATAAACTGGAGCGACTTCACTGCCGGGTTTTCGATAGCGGTTTTGAGAAGTGCATCAAATAACTCCTGTCGCTTAAACATTACGGGGCAGACGTGAAACCACAGCATGTCATTGCGAGCCTGGCGGGAAAAATCCTCCATCGCCTGTCGAATGCTCAGCGGCCCTACCAGCACTGCATCCGGCGGGCTTAGCTGAGATAGTATATCTTTGACAGTTACTTCGGTCCGGTGAAGAGATTCTTCGATATGCTCTGATTGTCGCTCACGCCGCAAATCGCGCAGGAATAACAGGGCAATGAGAACAACGGCGATCATTAACAGGACTTCCCCTTCAACTACGTGCAGCATATGCATGACAATAGCCGCAACCGCCGCAATAATCCCGGCAATTGCATCCCAGTCATATTTCAGAATTCGCTTCATATTTTTCCCTTTTGGTAACCTTCTCTATAAAATTCAATCAACCAGGCATATGCAGCATGGCTGGAATAACAAGTCGAACTAGAGTTGTGACGCCTTTGGAAAAAGAATGTTGTTCTCCAGGTGAACGTGTTTGTGCAGATCATCCTCGAACTCTTTGAGCTTCTGGTAGGTGAGCATGAAGGTGTTGCAGACATCGCCCGGTATTGCATACTCCTTTGAAAGGTGTCGGATCTCGTGGATTGCGTCACCGATCTCCTCATGTTCACGATGAAGCCTGAGGAGGGATGTTCGGATAGTTTCCCGATCCTTGTCATCCGGTGTATTGCCGGCGATTCTGGCCGCATCGACTCGCTTGAGAGCCGGGAAGAACACCTCCTCTTCCTCCTGCAGATGCCCGACCATGTCGGTTGCGATCTTTTCGAAGATGGCGGCGATCCGGATCACTTCGGGATGGTGAGCCCCGTGAACACCGGCTATTTTCCTGGCATAAGCGGCGATCTGCCCGTCATTCTCCTTGAGATAGGCATGGTGGGTGTTAACGATATAGTCGGCGAGAAACGGCAATGACCATGATGAATAATTCTGGCTCCGTTCAGTGGTTTCACTTTGCACTGCCTCCAGCTCCCTTGACAGCGAGACAAGATCGAGCCCTTTTTCGGCGCAGATTGTTTCGAGAGCAATTTTTCCGCCACAGCAGAAATCAATCCCGTGGTTTTCGAAGATCTTGGCAGTTCTGAAATCGGCAGCTACAATCTCACCGATGGTATTGTTCCCTGTTGTTAATTCTTGCATTGTTATCTCCTTAGGATGTAGCAGCATAAAACGCTACACGTATTTTGCTGTGGTGAAATTCTCTTTTATTGTCAGGTCAATTATGACCTCTGTAGCAATTCCCTTTTTGCTATTTACCCGAATAATGCTTTCGTGTGCATAATTTATTTTTTAGTATAGTGATGAAATCAATACGAACATGCAGCCGCCAGACTTTAATCGCCAACGATCTCGTGCCTGATTGCCCCCTTGCCGGCGGCTTTTACCGCATACATGAGATTGTCGGCGCATTTTAACATTGCATCAACACTTGCCGGTGGCTTAATGAATGTTACCATGCCGATGCTGAAGGTAACGGGCCAGTCGTCTTTCATGACTTCTTTAAGGCTTTGCAACGCTTTATGGATCACATTTTTTGCCGATTCCGGACCACTCTCCGGCAGAAGCAAGGCGAACTCGTCACCGCCAAGCCTTGCCACCATATCTGTTGACCGAATATTGTCAATAAAGGTGCCTGCGACCAGACGTAACAAGGTGTTGCCTGCACTGTGCCCCATTGAATCATTAACTTTCTTGAAATTGTCAATATCGAGATAAATAACACTGAGAGGATGTTGATAACGAATACTTCTATTCAATTCCATTTCGGCAATTTCATAAAAAAATCTCCTGTTTGGAACCTTGGTTAAATAATCTGTGTTTGCCATTTCTTTTTCACGTTGCAGTGAACTTCTCAGGGCCGATATGAGAATAGATACAATAAGAAAAAATAACAGTTCCATCATGTCATTCCAATACAGCTCGACTGGATGTTCATAATATTTTTTAGCAGATAAGCCTGCGGCAAGCCATACCAATGCAGCTACAATGGAAATGACAATGCCAATGAATCGCTCTGCATACCATGCGACAAATAAGACGGGAATCAGGTAGAGAACTGAAAGTGAAAAATTGGGACCAGTCAAATAATCGATAATTCCGACTACAACAAGCAGGATAATTCCCAAGGTAATCACAAACGCCTTAGATAGTGGATTGAAAAAAAACCTCACGATGATCCCACCTCCCTGTTTTCACAAATCGATAGTTCGACTGTGACAGTTGATGTTAGCCCCCAAATTCATTAGAATAATCACTGACGAAGGTCTACAAATGGTAATCTCCGGCAGCTTCAGCCTGGGAAAGAATACTGATAATTTTCATGTATCTAACTCCAGTTGTGTCTTGTCATTCAACAACATTAACTAGTTACAACCAATTGTTAAAGTGTAAGTTGGACTAAAGATTGAAACTTTACCTATGATAGATATTGTGCAGTGATGACTACACTATATCTATCATTATGTCGTCGCCAACAACATCAACCTGGTAGGTCTTCAGGATATAGTCAGGGTGGTCTGTGGAGACACCGTTGGTTAAATCGTAGTGCCAGCCGTGCCGAGGGCAGGAGATGACGCCTTCTTTGACTATACCTGCCAACATCGTACTTCCTTGGTGTGGACAATAGTTTTCGCAGGCGAAAATAGTACCCTTGTCATTTATCAACACCACTTCTTCCCCGTTGATGGTGATGAGTTTCTTGCTCCAAAGAGGAACTTCGGCGAATTTTGCGGCAAATTGCATATCTATTCTCTCCTCTTTCACTTCAAAAACATACGCCTGAGCGCTCACAGCAACATGATCTTTCTCGTGGTGCTTCCTCTGCCAAGCTCCTCTACCGGCAAACCTTCCTCGCAATATGCATCGAAGCCGCCAACCAGAAAGTGGGCATCATTCCAGCCAAGTTGCTGGAGCAACGTGGCCGTGTGACTGCTCCGCTCGTCGCCAGGGCAGGTCGAATAGACAATTATTGTCTGGTTACGGGGAATTTGCTCCAAATGTTTCTCGACTTCGTCGTCGTTTACCCTCAATGCACCTCGAACTTTCAAGACTGCCCAGTCCCAGTCATGGTGATGGCGAGCGTCGACAAAAAAGAGCTGATCCCCGCGATTAATGCGTGATTTCAGTTCGTTAGCGGTAATTCCTAATCCGTTGACCATATAATTACCTCCCATGATTTTGATCTGGCCAGAGATCTTCTAATCATCCCCTACATCTCCAGCCAGCCTGTAGGCAGAGCCGGCTGATTTAAGCGATTCCAGTGGCAGTTTCAATAATCATTTAAGTGTCTGTCGCAACACATACGACAGAATCCCGCCATGCAGGAAGTAATCGAGTTCATTGGGGGTGTCGATTCGAACGTTCACAGAAAACTGACCGGTTGAACCATCGGCAGACCTGGTTATAACTGTGAGTCTCTGCCCCGGTTGCAGGGAGGCAAGCCCTTCGATGTCAAACAGCTCATCTCCGTGAAGGCCAATAGAGCTATATGTTTCGCCTGACATAAACTGGAGAGGAAGTATCCCCATCCCCACAAGGTTGGAACGGTGGATACGCTCGAAACTTTCGGCGATCACCACGCGGGCTCCCAGAAGTAGCGTTCCCTTGGCGGCCCAGTCACGCGACGAGCCGGTCCCGTATTCCTTGCCGGCAATGACGATGAGCGGGACAGCGTCTTCGCGATAGCGCATGGCTGCATCGTAGATGGACATCTGCTCGCTACCTTTGCCATCTGCTGACATCCAGGCGGTGAGTCCCCCCTCCACCCCCGGCACCAGTCGGTTCCTGATGCGGATGTTGGCAAAGGTGCCCCTGACCATCACCTCGTGGTTGCCGCGGCGGGAGCCGTAGGAGTTGAATTCCTCCGGCTTCACGCCGAGGGAGATGAGGTAGCGACCTGCCGGTGACTCCTCCCCAATCGAGCCAGCCGGGGAGATGTGGTCGGTCGTGACTGAATCCCCAAGGAGCACAAGAACCCGGGCACCCTTGATATCGGCGACCGGTACCGGAACAGCCGTGAAATCGGCAAAAAACGGCGGTTCCTTGATGTAGGTCGATTGCTCCTGCCATTGGTAAAGTTCGCCGGATGGTGTTTCAAGCTCGTTCCAGAGTTCTCCGCCATTAAAAACATCCCCATAAGTGCGGCTGAATTGTTCAGCAGAGACATGGCTGTGGACAAGCTCCGCAACTTCTTCCTCCGCAGGCCAGATATCCTTGAGGTAGACGAGCTGGCCATTCGGGTCGATCCCGAGGGGATCGCGGGTGAGATCTATGTTGATGTTTCCAGCCAAGGCATAGGCGACGACAAGCGGGGGAGAGGCGAGATAGTTCGCACGGACGTAGCTGTTGATCCGCCCTTCGAAGTTCCGGTTGCCGGAGAGTACCGCCGCAACCGAAAGGGAGCCGTCCAAGATCGCTTTGGCGATATGCCCGGCCAGAGGCCCGCTGTTGCCGATGCAGGTCGTGCAGCCGTAGCCGACCAGGTGAAAATGCAACCCTTCGAGATAGGGCATCAGCCCTGAGGCTTCAAGATAATCGGCTACCACTTTCGAGCCAGGGGCGAGACTCGTCTTCACCCACGGCTTGACCTGCAGGCCGCGCCGTACCGCATTTTTCGCCAGAACTCCGGCAGCTATCATCACTGAAGGGTTGGAGGTATTGGTACAACTGGTGATGGCGGCAATGACAATTGAACCGTGGCAGAGGCTGTACGCGGTACCGTCCGGTTGACGCAGCGGCACACACTGACCTAGAGCTCCGAGTTTCCGGTCGGGATGAACCTCCTCCAATTCCGGGGCAACGGTCATCGTCGAACCTCCCTCGCCAAGCCATCGTTCCTTGGTCTCCTTCTCCAGCTTTACCGCTTCATGCTGCATGAGGTTGACTAGTGATGTGCGAAAGGAACTACGCACATCCTTGAGCAGCAGCCGGTCCTGG
>JAQTXD010000106.1 GCA_028688955.1 Desulfuromonadaceae bacterium | reverse complement strand
GGCGCTGCAGCTGGTAGCCCAACCGGCGGCAGCCGTGCGTCTGGCCAAGGAGCTGTTAAAGCGTGACTATGCGCCACCATTACGGGAAACCATAGCCGAAGAGGGGAAGCAGTTCGCGATTCGCCTGAAGTCGCCTGAAGCGGCCGAGGCGCTGCAGGCGTTCATGCAGCGGAGAAAACCGGATTTTTCACGATTCAATTAGACTGGAGATCTCGTAACAATGGGACATCATCTCGGCTCCAAAAGCAGTATCGTACCGCTGATCGACCGGCTCAACAAGTACCCGATCGGGCTGGTGGACAGTGACAAACTGCGCGAAATTCTTTCACTGCTCTTTGATGAGCGTGAAGCCTTCGTCGCCTCCCGTTTTCCACTGGAAGAGGCGACGCTGAAAGAACTGGAGCGTCGAACCGGCATGTCTGCCGTCATCCTTCTGCCGCTGCTGGACAGAATGGCCGACAAAGGGCTGGTGATGGACATGCCGTACAATGGTGTGACCTATTATCTGTTACTTCCGGGTCTGATCGGCTTCTTCGAGTTCACTTTCATGAAGAACCGGAGCGATCTGCCCCTGGAGCGCCTGGCGCTGTTAATGCGGGAATATCTTGAAGAGAGCCAGGCGGGGGAATTCTTCGGCAGTAAAACGCCGCTGACCCGTTCGCTCCTGTACGAAGAGCATATCCCGGTCACCTCGGAAGTCACCACCTATGACCGGGCCCGCGAAATCATCAGAGAGGCCGGTTTCGGCGCGGTCGGAATGTGCTATTGCCGCCATAAGAAGGAACACCTTAACGAAACCTGCGACAAGGGTGCGCCGGTGGAAGGTATCTGCATCTCGCTCGGCAGCGCCGCCCGCTTCATGGCGCGACGCGGCTTTGCCGAGGAGAAGAGCGCTGAAGAACTGCTGGCGGTCCTCGACAGGGCCAGGAGTTTCAACTTAACCCATATAACCGACAATATTCGGCACAAGCCATCATTCATCTGCAACTGCTGCAGCTGTTGCTGCGAGCTGCTGGCAGGGGTACAGATGGGGTACAGTAACGGCATTGCGAAGACCGGATTCCTGGCAGTTATCGATACCGCACGTTGCACCGGCTGCGGCGTCTGCTTCCGCGCCTGCAACGTCAAGGCTCTCGCCATGCCGGCCGGAGTCACGTTCGAGCAGAAGAGCGACCGTTACGCTGTCGTTGCCGCTGATGTCTGCCTCGGTTGCAGCGCCTGCATAAGCTCCTGTCCCCACGGCGCACTCACAATGATCCCGGTGCCTGGGCGGGAGTTGCCGCCGTTGAAACGCAAGGATCTCTACATCAGAATCCTCAAGGAAAAGCGCCGCCTGACCCCTTTTGTCGTCAGTGGTATCAAAAAAAGTCTGCGGACTCTCTTGAGTGGAAGACCTTCCAGTAAAACCATTCCGATAATCAAGGAGTAACCCATGGTATTGCTCAACCCGAAACAGCTGGCAGAAAATCATCCCGATCCCGTATTAAATGCAATCCTTCGCAAAACCGTCGCTTTTTTTGAAGCCAAGGGGAAGCAACGTCTCAAGGAGGATGATTTCGATCGGGTCTGGTATGCCGACTTTCTCGACTTCGTGAAGCGGGAGCGGATCTTCGCCACACTGTTGACCCCAGCCGGTTATGGAGATGCGGATTGCCGCTGGGACACTTCACGCCTCTGCGCCTTCAATGAACTGCTCGGCTTTTACGGCCTCTGCTACTGGTATGCGTGGCAGGTTACGATCCTCGGGCTCGGCCCGATCTGGATGAGCGGCAACGAGGAGTTGAAGCAGAAAGCGGCCCAGCTCCTGAATGACGGGGAGATCTTCGCCTTCGGCCTGTCGGAGAAGGAGCATGGCGCCGACATCTACGCCACCGACATGCTGCTGGTGCCGGCCGGTGATGGCAGCTACCTGGCCAACGGAGACAAATACTACATCGGCAACGGTAATGAAGCGGCCATGGTATCGGTTTTCGGCCGCGAGCCGGACGGCGGTGACTACGCCTTCTTTGTCGTCAACAGCAAGAATGAGAAGTACGAACTGGTCAAGAACATCACCGCTACCCAGTCCTATGTCGCAGAATTCGTGCTCCACGACTATCCGGTGACTGAGGCCGACATCCTGTCAAAAGGGGATGAGGCGTGGAATGCAACTCTCAACACCGTCAATATCGGCAAATACAACCTGGGTTGGGCGACTATCGGCATCTGCACCCATGCGTTCTACGAGGCGATCAACCACGCCTCCGGACGGAGTCTCTACGGCATGCATGTCACCGACTTCCCGCACGTGAAACAGATGTTCGTCGATGCATATGCCCGTACCGTGGCGATGAAACTTTTTGCCCTGAGAACGGCAGATTACCTCCGTTCGGCCTCGGCTGATGACCGTCGCTACCTGTTGTATAATCCGGTGGTGAAGATGAAAGTGACGACTCAGGGGGAAGAGGTGATCAACCTCCTTTGGGACGTAATTGCGGCCAAGGGGTTCGAAAAGGATATGTACTTTGAAACGGCGGCCCGTGACATCAGGGCGCTGCCAAAACTTGAAGGGACTGTTCACGTCAATATCGCGCTGATCGTAAAGTTCATGCAGAATTACTTCTTCAACCCGGCCGAGTACGAAACTGTTCCACGGCGCCTCGACCCGGCCAACGATGACTTCCTCTTCAACCAGGGGCCGACCAGGGGGCTGGGCAAAATCCGCTTCCACGATTACCGTCCGGTCTACGAGGCCTGCATGCTGCCGAATGTGCGTATCTTCACCGAGCAGATAGCCCTGTTTCGTGAATTACTGTACAAAGCGACTCCGGATGCAGCCCAGCAGAAAGATATTGACTTCCTGCTGACGGTGGGTGAAATCTTTACTCTCGTTGTCTACGGGCAATTGATTCTGGAAAACGCGACCCTGCTTGAAATCGATGACGACGTCATAGATCAGATTTTCGATTTCATGGTGCGCGATCTGTCGAAGTTTGCCCTGCAGCTTTACTGTAAGCCCTCCAGCACGGAGCAACAGATGGTGTATTGCACGAAACTGCTGCGCAAGTCGCATGTGGACAATGAACGGTATCAGAGGGTTCTGGAACGGCATGTGTACAGTCTGAATGGAGTTTATGAGATGGCAGAATAGCAGTGCCGAAAAAAACAGTATGCACATAGCTGATTGGAGAGCGCTGCTCTTTCCCGGTGATAACTATAAACAGGAGCTGCGCATCAAACGTTTGCTCCTGGCGGTTGCTGTCTACGTATTTTGCCTGTTTGTAGTATATCTCTCCTATTTTGTCGACCTTATGAGATGGGAGGGGTTTGCCGGGCTGGCTGTTGTCATCCCGATTATCAATATTTTCCTGTATATTGTCTTCCGCTCCGGTCTGAATCTGAAGATGGCAGATCCGAGTCTGACGTCTGTGCAGATGTACATCGGCTCTCTGGTCACAATGTATGGCATGTATTTCACCACGGAGTCCCGTGGTGTACTGCTGCTTTTCTACGTCGTGGTTCTCCTCTTCGGCAGCTTCCATCTTGATACCCGCGGTTTCTTGCATGTAAGTATTTTCATACTGATGGGCTACTTTGTCGACATACTGCTGCTCATCAACTACCGCCCTCAATCCATTACGATCAATACTGAATTGGTCCAATGGATCATGCTAGCCTTTATCCTGATCATTTTTTCCATTATCGGGGGGGCAGATCAGTGCTCTTCTCCAAAAACTACGAGGCAGCAAAACCAAACAGGCAAAATACATCAAGGTAATCAGGGAACTGGCAATTCGTGATGAACTGACCGGCCTCTATAACCGCCGCCACCTCATGGAACTTATCGATTTTGAGAAAAACCGCTTGTCACGCGACACCAGCACCTTCTGTATTGTCCTTATGGATATTGACCACTTCAAGAAGGTAAACGACACATACGGGCATTTGACGGGAGATGTGGTCTTGAGGGAGGTTGCTTCGGTGATGAGTAAAACCCTGCGCAATACCGAGTTTTGCGGGCGCTATGGCGGAGAGGAGTTCCTGGCCGTGCTGACGCAAACGGACAGCACGGGGGCACTTAACGCCGCAGAGCGTATGCGGGCGAACATAGCTGGTCTTCAGTTTCCTGGCATTAACATCGGATTTAAGGTTACTGTTTCTATTGGTCTTGCGGAGTACCGTAAGGGAGAAGCAGCAGAAGAAGCCATTGCCCGCGCGGATAAAGCCATGTACTTGGCAAAAGAGAGTGGACGAAATCGTGTTGAATTAGACTTGTGACCTATCTCACGCTCAATTATTTGATTAGGTTAAACTGATCGACAATTCTTTGACGATACGCCGTGATGTCATTTTCAAGGGACTGGAGGGTTGCAACCTTCTGTTTGATGCTGTTTAAATGCGTGCCAAGCAGTTCTATCAGACGCGGCATGATTTTTTCAGGAACTTTTTGTTCTTTGTCGAACAAGTCGGCCAGTTCCTTCATCTCCTCCAGAGAAAGTCCTAACTGCTTCACCTTCAGTACGAATTTAAAGCGCTTGATATCTCCCTTTTCATAATATCGTACCTTTCCCTCTGTTCGCTTGGGAGGTTCGACAAGACCCATTTTTTCATAGAGTCGAATAGTCCTTGTCGTGATGTTTAATTTCTCCGCCAAGTCGCTTATCTGCATATGTTCTTCATTACTCAATCTCATACTTCTCCTTAATGTCAACTATTCTTATATGGCAAATGCAACCATATTGTCAAGGATATATGGGTAATGTGAATCGGCTTTTAAAAGGACTCACCATCGTCGTCCAGTTTGACCTGCCAGAGCTTTTTAAATATTGGAAAATCGGTGCAATACAAATTGCGGAGGGTCAAGGTTCAACGTCTATGGTGGATGAAATACAGATCAGATTCACAGAATCGGACATTGGTGGCAAGCGCAAAGCCAATGATGTGGTGACGGGTGAGTATGTCGAAGAGCAGAGAAAAAATCGGATTCGCAGAATCTGCAAGGAGATGGTTGGTTACAATATCTGTATTGAGGATATGACATCCTGAGCACCGCTGCTGCGGTGTGTTTCCACGCACGTGAAACTAGCTCAAAATTTTTTATAACATGTTTTAACCTGGATTTCACGCGAAACCGGCCATTCAGTGTACTGTTAGCTCTCTGGCTGCAGCGTGAGCAGGTTAAGCAGATTTGGACGATACACAAACAACTAAAAGGATGATGGTGGTCGGGCGCAATTGATGGTGAAATAATTGCGACTTATCGACTAAAAACACATCGCATCGGCGAGTCGCGCAGCACAAATTGTGATGATTAGTCTGCCTGGTTTACACTGCCGGCGCCTTCAGGTGCGCCTTTTTTATTGACAGATCACTCTGCCGTGATATTCCGAGACCTGCTGATTAGATTTTACGCAGGAAAAGGACATAATACATGGCAGTAGATGGCTTATACGCACAGGTTGTCGCAAATCTAGCCCTTTTGTCAGAACTAACCGGTAAAAACTGGGATCTGCTCTGGTTTGAGCAAGAATTCGGCTACAAGATTATGTGCGGCAGTAGGGTTGTCGGTCGAGCTTCATGGATCTCAAAAGTGGACGATCTGATCTCTGTTGAGGTCATCAAGCATAAGCCGAAAACACCTAAGAAAAAGCGCCGTAAGCCGAAATCAAAGCCTGTTATTGTGCTGCTATGGAGCGGTGGTCTTTGTATACTATCATAGTATTATAGATAGTCCTGCCTTTGAAACTCGGTACTCCAGTAACCACCCAGGCTGGCATTATTAAAAAATGGGGCCATACAAAATTTAGCTGATCCGCTTGATTGATTAACAGAAAAGGCCACCTTCGGGCGGCCTTTTCTGTGTCTATAGCCTTCGATTATAGCATAAAAAGGACTCACATGCGGCTTGAATAGATGACTGCTCGGTGCCAACATCTGTATATAAACTCAACCCACATCAATATATCGCATGTCAACATAGTTCGCTAATAATTAATAATGCTTGACGCACAGATGCCGAGTGTGGTATTTGATGTTCGCAATCGCGAACATAGAGATGCGCCACCTATTGCGTGTCGCCCAGGGCGATGCTGGTTTGTTGCATATGGCGCCGTGTCAGCTGAAACAATAATGGAGGTCTTGACCCGTCTGGAAGAGTTGGTGACTGACGCGATTTTTCGTTGTCGGATATTTTTTCGGACAACAGATCTCGCTAGCGAACTGTTGTCGTTGCAAATAAAAATAACGAGGAGGTGCAACATTTTTCATCAGTCGTAGGCACCAGCGAAATAGAGCGAATTGTGGCTCGGTTTATGGGGGTCAGGGGGGCGGCGCTTATTCCTATCATAGTATGGTTTCTAGTCAACCGTGACAATCGGCTGCCGTTCTGGGCAACCATGGTATAATTAATACTGCCGGGTCTGCGCTGGGTCGCAGCTTTTGACGTACGCTGCCGGCGGGGAATGTGAAATTTCACTTGTGGCTATTTCAGGTCGAAAAGCTCCTTAGCCCTTAACTGGAGCCGATTCCAGTCGATGTCACACATCAATATTTTCCCTTTTTTCATCGACATGTTCTGAACTTCCCTCATTCGTTTCGGGCGCGTACGCTCTAGGTAATGCTTCTGCCTCACGTCTTTACCAACATATCGCTCAGCATGACCAGACATTTCGTCCTTGAGTTTATCGCCTATTTCGAGTTCGTCTGCCCACATACAAAAATAGTGTCGTAGCGAGTGAAAAGTAGCTTTCGGGTTTTGGGTGATATTAATACGATTCCAGCTATTGGTTTCATTGGTCCCGTTCCACCACTGCCCAAACCCAAGCGAATTGTCCTCGAATACCTTCCTTTCTGGGTTGCCTGTACGGGTCTTTGTAAGCCATTTTAAAAAACCAACCTTGATCAAAAGTGGATGAATAGGGCTCAATATTCGAACCTTGCCGGTATGGTCGGCACCGGGACGCAGGTCAAAGCACTCAATTTTTGTGGCGGGGTCAATACACAGGTTCTTCTCTTTGAGGTCAACTAGAGCGGATTTTCGGAACCCTTGAAGAAATGCAGCCAGGGCGATCCAGAATCTGTCATTTCGAGGGCGGGGCTTCCTGCCAAATAGTATTGGTACAGTGCATAGCGCATCTTCCAACTTCTTTATGTCATTAGTGTTATAGCTGTCCCGGTCTTTACTAGTGTCGGTGGCGTCATGGGTGACTGCATAGTTTTTAACGTTCAGCTCGTTCTTATCGATGACATTTTGAACGATCGAACTTAGGCGCTTCAAGAACTCGATCTTGTAATTTTTCGCAAGCGGCTCTCCTGTCGATTTCGTTTTCTTGTCGAGTGCATTACTCAATTTATTAACAGCTGCCGCAGAGTTAAATTCAGCCAGTTTCGCGCTCTTGCCAAGGGTCTTGAGAATGAAGGCTACTTCGCGTTTCACGGCTCGAATAGAGTTGAGTTTGGCGGTGCATTTCGGGTCATCGTAACGCTTGAGGTAATCAGTTGCTGCGTCATCCAGGTAAAATCTCGGCTTTATCGCGGCTTTTTCCCGATTTAAAAATTCTCTTAAATCCTCCAGCACCGACAAGTCAGAGTCCCTTGCTGCCTGCTCTGCTTTGGCAAGTCGCATCTCCATATTCAGCAAACGCAGTTGAAGTGTCCGCTTATCATCGTTATGAAGCCTGAAGCCGCACTCCTCTGCCAGTTTTTTTGCCTCTTTTTCGTTGTGGTATACCTTGCTTTTAATTTCAGTTCGCAGCTGCTCTATCCGCTTTGCCGTATTGACCCCGAGTTGTTCTGAACCAAGCGACAAAAAACCGGTCACAATCTGTTCTGGATCAAGCGACGAAAAATCGGCCCCAATCTGTTCTGGATCAGACGACGAAAAAAAGGCCTCAATCTGTTCTGGATCAAACGACGAAAAATAAGCCTCAATCTGTTCTGGATCAAGCGACGAAAAATAGGCCACAATCTGTTCTTGATCAAACGACGAAAAATAGGCCATGATCTGTTCTGGCTCAAGCGACGAAAAATAGGCCCCAATCTGTTTTGGATCAAGCGACGAAATACAGTCGATCTTTTCACCTAGAGGGGCGAAATCGTTTATTATTTTAAGTCGGCGGCGGTCGCTTTTAGCTGGATTGTCTTCTGTGCTGACGGCCCGGTGCATTAACCTCGCTTCCAGGACTTCAAGCTGCGCGCCCAGGTAGCTGGTAAGCAACAGTTTAATGGCATTATCATCAAGGTGACCTGATCGCAGCTTCATAAATACTCCTTGCGTCGTGTGCTCAAGCGTCGCTGCCAGCAACCGAGCAACCTTTCGGTCGCTGGTCTTAAGGCTGCGATATATTGTAGCTACCGGGAAAAAGTGACTCAGGTCGCCGGGAATCCGGCAGACGTAGTGGTACCTGTTGCCGCGTTTCAGCACATGATAACTTCGCATTACACACCTCCGCAAGTGATTGTTTGCAGTTTGTGTGGCAGCTTGCGAGGAGGTGTGCTAACTTACTGATATCAAATGCCATAAAGAGCGGCAGCGATGCCGCTCTTTTTTTGTTTGTGGAAATTGTCATGGGGGTTTGTTACAACAGCGGTGTAATATATTCCATTTCAATGGAGAACAGCCATGTCCGAAGTCAGTGAATTGAAGCGTTATCGCTGTTACGAGATGTTTTCCCAGTCTGCCGGTGTTGAAATACGGGAAGCGGTTAAATCCAGCGAGGAACAGGGACAGGTAACGGAGCGGAGCGGCAGGATTCATCTCCGCTTCTTTAAGTTGACGCCGAAGAGCAAGCCGGATGACGTGACCCAGATCCGTTTTGTCTGCGAACCTGATGAGGCATTTGGACTGTCGCTGATGATGTGCCAGGTCGCCGGATCGTCGGTGCCGTGCAAGGAAAAGCTCAACCCCCACAAGTTTGCTGCAGGTGGTCAG
>JAQTXD010000105.1 GCA_028688955.1 Desulfuromonadaceae bacterium | reverse complement strand
AGTCAGTCTAAAGGTCATTAAACGGATTGTGTCATTATTCGGCGCATCGATTCCCGCAGACTTCCTTGATGAACTGGAAAAAGCTGATCAGGCGGGAGGGGCTGCAGCGGTGCAGAAAATCGGTGTTGCACATGCCCGGCGTCAGGCACAGGAACTACTGGATGCCGGAGTCCCGGGAGTACATATCTACACACTTAACCGGGCTGAAGTTACCCTTGATCTGGTGGACGGATTAATATAGCAGGTTGATTCGTTCTAGACCAATTTGTAAAGGACAACTCACCATAAGAATTTTCACCTGCCTACGCGGCAAGCTTGATCATATCCGAGGCGAGTATGATCTGTTCATCCTCCTTGGCTATCATGTGGGCGCTGTGTTCGATGAGTTCATAGAGACGGAGATAGCGCTCGACATTGACCACTTGTCCGGTCTTCCTGCCGAAGTATATGCCTGAATGAGGGAATACCTCGGTGGCAACCTGGTCATCGTAGATGGCAAAATCGTAGGAGCTGTTGGTGTCGCGGCCACTGAGATTATTGGCAGTGGTGGGTAGTTCGTCCCGGAAGGCAATGCGGACCTCGATGTCATCTGCGTATTGGGTCATAAGTACCTTTTGAACTTCAGCGTCAGCCAGTTCCTCTCGATTCATGACAAAGACACGTGTTATCGCCACACCACGATCCAATGCCCGCAGGTTGGACTGGTAAAAGTTGACCAGGACCCCGCGTGACAGCCATCCTGTGGTAATTGGATCAACAGCCTTGATGCGATGTTGGCTCATGTCGGAACATTTTGCACCTTCCAGATAGAATTCATTCTCATCCAGCGGGATAAACCCTTGCTGCAGCATTGACAAGGTGCGCTTGCTGCCTGCGAGCAGTTCCTGTGCCCGCAGTTGGCATTCCGGGTCGCTGATCTGAGCCAGGGCAAAAGTAAGTTCATGTGCCTGATGATACTGCCCCGACAGTTCATGCCGTGTTTTTTCCAGATCTTCCCTCAACAGATAGGTTGCCAATGAGATCAGAATGCCTATACCGAAAATACTGTAGGCAGCTTCGGGGTTGTGAAGCACCATGTGGAAAAACAGTGCCAGACCGGCACTGACAATAAATTCTATGAATACAGCCATTTCCTGTATTTTTTGCGTTATATTCATGTTGTTCTCCTTGATGGTAACAAATTTGAAAAATAAAAAAGCCGGGTCGCCGTGGCTATCACATAATGATAGTTCGGCGACCCGGCTGTCTGCGTGAGACCCTGTGAGCTTTCCGTCCCATCCTCACGGATGGTTTAGTAGTATCGTCTATCTGAAACAGGAACATCGTCTTTACATACGTTCGCGCACCATACCCGATGTTTGATGCCACGTCAAGGGCTGAACAGCATAGATGTATTGTAACGTTCTATTATCATTAAAATTAGTAAGCAAAATACCGTTGCTTCTATTTTCCGGTGAACTCTGCCTACGTTTCAATGCATGAATATTTCAAATCGGCTTGTCGATCAAAACGTCTCTGAGCAGTTTGAAGTGCTGTCACTCTGCTGTTCTTCTTATTTTTCTTTTCTTGGTAACGGGTGTATCAGGTCCTGCCGGCGCACGACGATACCCGCAATCGCGTGGAAGCCAGCGCAACGTTCGCACCAATTCCGGGGTTAATTTTACACAACTGGGGTTGATCTCAAAACGACGATCAAAAATTTTGCACTCACGACTGACCACATCCAGAAAGCGGCAGGCGGTCTGAGTATAGAAAATGTTTCCGCGCTCATCTTCAATCTTTTCAAAACAGCAGCGACCACACTGCTTGCAGCGGCTGTCCCAGACTGAATCCTCGACACACTCGTTGCTGACCACTTATTTTTTTCCCCGCTGAACCTTTGTGCGCAGCATATCTGCCAACGTCCCCATCCCTTTCGGTGCATCATCTGCCTGACGCCGGAACTCAGACAGCGTTGCCTCCTCCTCCGCAGCAGCACGTGCCGGAGCACCGAGAGCCAGCGAGATTCGACGGTTGGCGCAATCAATACTCTCAATCTTGACTTCGACCTGGTCTCCCTCTTTAACAACTTCACGAGGGTGGTTGATCCGCTTGCCGGAGCCAAGCTTTGAAATATGCAGGAGACCATCTACTCCATCGCCCAATGTAACAAAGGCACCGAATGTATCCAGACGTGCAACGGTGCCGGTATGAAACGACCCCTCCGGATATCTTTCATGTACCTGCTCCCACGGGTCGGAAAGGGTATCCTTGAGGCTCAGGGAAATCCGATCCTTCTCCGTGTCGATGGATTTAATGACAACGTTCAGTTGCTGGCCGACACTCAGTACATCACGGATATCTTTTACCCGGCTCCAGCCGACTTCAGAGATCGGGATCAGCCCCTCGAGTCCGCCAATATCGACAAATGCACCGTAATCCTGCAGGGACGTGACCGTTCCCGTCACCGTCATCCCGACCGAAATCCCCGCCTGGGCTTCATCCTTTAAGCGTCGCTGTTCCTCTTCAAGCAGAGCACGCCGTGAGACAATGATATTGCGCCCGTTTTCAGCATATTCGGTAATCTGAAACGTCAGTCGCGTACCGATCAATGCTTCAGGGTTTTCAACACGGCGGAGCGCAATCTGTGAATAGGGACAAAATGCACGTGCCGTTCCCCCCAGCTTGATTTCATACCCCCCTTTGATCTCTTTCTCGACAACCCCTTCTACCGGCACCCTCGCCTGCCATGCCTGTTCAAGTTGAGTGCTTCCCGAGGCAGAACCACCTATTCTGGTCGTGAAGCGCATCTCACCATGGCTGGACGAGAGGAAGTAAGCCGTAATGGAGTCACCCTCCGCAACAGTTATGTTTCCGTCAATATCCAGAAACTCCTTCCGCTCAATAACCCCCTCGCCTTTTTGTCCTGTATCCATGAAAAGCCATTCCGAGCCGATTTTGAGGACTTTTCCGGTCAGTTTCTGCCCCGGTTCCAGCCAGCTTCTTCCCTGCTCACTGTTTTCTGCAAACAGGTCCGCAAAGCTTTCACCATCATCAGCTTCTGCAACTTCATCAATCATGTCATCGTCATCAATATCATGCTTACTTTTCATCTGCGCTTCACTCCTCAAAACAAAGTGTCTTCATCAATGCCGTATCGGCAGAATTTTAAAGAGCGCGACTATATCACATTTGATCTGATAATCAATTGAGTAAGACACGTCACGTAGATTTATGAAACCGATTTTTTACTACTCTCTCCCCTTGAAAACGGGAGGCGTTATGATTATGTTCCATCTATTCAGATTCCAATTACACAGAAGGAGACGCACTACGTATGTCAAAAACCACGAAACAGTTCCAGACCGAAGTTCAGCAACTGCTTGATCTGGTGATCCACTCACTCTATTCAAACAAAGACATATTCCTGCGCGAGCTGATTTCCAACGCTTCTGATGCCATCGACAAGATACGCTTTGAATCACATTCTGACGAAACTCTTCTGGAGGGCAACAGCGACTGGAAGATAAAGCTGATTCCCAACAAGGATGCCGGTACCCTGGTCATCCGCGACAACGGTATCGGTATGAACATGGCGGAGGTTGAGGAAAACATCGGCACAATTGCCCGTTCCGGCACCAAAGCGTTCATGCAGTCACTGAAGGACAAGGCAGCAAGCGACAACCCGGAACTGATCGGCCAGTTCGGAGTCGGCTTTTATGCTTCATTCATGGTCGCTGACCGGGTAATACTTGAAACCCGCAAAGGCGGAACGGTCAGTGACGGGTGCCGCTGGGAATCAACCGGGGACGGCAGTTACACGGTTGAGGAATGCACACGTGAATTTCGCGGTACGGAAATTACCCTGCATCTGAAGGAAGAGTTTAAAACATACCTTGATGAGTGGAAAATCCGCTCTATCGTCAAGAAGTACTCTGACTACATCCAGTATCCGGTCGTCATGGATATCACCCGCAGCGAAACTCCGAAAGGTGTGGATGGCGAAGTTATTGAGGGTGCCGGAACGATCGAGAAGACCGAAGAGCAGACGCTCAACTCGATGAAGGCCATTTGGGCACGCGCAAAAAGCGATGTTACCGAAGAGGAATACACCGAGTTCTACAAGCATGTCTCCCATGATTATGATGCGCCGTTCCGTACCATTCATTTTTCCGCGGAAGGGACCAGCGAGTTCAAGGCCCTGCTCTATCTGCCGGCCAAAAAGCCGTTCGATATGTTTATGAATGACCGTAAAAAAGGCCTTCAGTTGTATGTGCGCCGTGTGTTCATCAGTGACAAATGCGAAGAGCTTATCCCGGACTATCTCCGTTTTGTCAAAGGGGTCGTTGACTCTTCCGACCTGCCGCTGAATGTGTCCCGTGAGATTCTTCAGGAAGATGTGCAGATCAAGCGTATCCAGAAAAGCCTTGTCGGCAAGATTCTTTCAACTCTTTCAGAAGTTAAGGAACAAACCCTCGATCAGTACATTACATTCTGGAAGGAGTTTGGACAGGTCATCAAGGAAGGGTTACACTTTGACTATGCCAACAAGGAAAAGCTGCAGGAACTGCTGCTGTTTGAAAGTACCTCTACCGAAGCGGGTTCCTTTGTTTCCCTGAAGGAATATGTCGGCAGAATGCCGGAAAGTCAAAAAGATATCTATTACATCACCGGTGCAAGCCGTGAAACACTTGAGCAGTCACCCCATCTGGAAGCATTCCGTGCCAAGGGGTATGAAGTCCTCTTTCTGACCGACCCGGTTGATGAGTGGGTTGTGCAATCGCTCACCCAATACGATGAAAAACATCTTAAAGCGGTTGACCGCGGTGATATAAGCCTGGATAGTGAAGAAGAGAAAAAAGAAAAAGAGAAAAAACGTGAAGAGGCTCAGAAAGAGTTCAGCGATCTTATTTCTCTGATAAGCGATCGTCTGAAGGACAAGGTCAAAGAAGTTCGATTCTCCAACAGACTTACTGACAGCGCATGCTGCCTTGTTGCGGATGAATACGGTATGAATGCAAATATGGAACGTATCATGAAGGCGATGAACCAGACCGTTCCTGACTCAAAACGAATACTGGAACTGAATCCTGACCATGCAATATTAAAAACAATGGCGTCAATCCATCAAAAAGATGCCTCGGCAGTTGCCCTGGCAGATTACGCCGACCTGCTCTACGATCAGGCCCTTCTGACAGAAGGGTCCACGATCAAGGACCCGCTCCGCTTTACCCGGCTGATAAGTGATCTGATGGTCAAGGCTGCTCAATAAACAGGAACTTCATTTGAGGATACACATCGGCCTCCGGAAAGAACAATCCAGGAGGCCGATGTGTATCCTAAGGTATGAGGTTTATTCACCGGAGTTGTTTCAGCCGATCTTCAATGATGCTGCAGACAACCGTATTTGCTTTCTGACGATCCAGGGCGTGGAGAAGAAACTCCCGCGCCTGTTCAGGTTTGTTCCGCTTTATGAGCAGGTCTCCGATTTCTGAAAATACTTTCCTGTCTTCTCCTCTCTCACGTATCAGCAGTTCATCGTAAAAACTGTGGGCATCATCCATGCGGGACTGGAGACAATACAGCTTGATCAGTCCAATGATGGAGTATTTATTATATCCGAGAGACATGTTTTTCTTGAATGTCCGCTCGGCTGCCTCATACTGTCCGACGTTCCGGTAAGCATCTCCAAGTCGGGTCAGCATGTTGGCGGTCGACGAATTTTCCTCCTTGATTTTCTCCCATAACTCGATCGCACGCAGGTAATCACTCTTCCAGCGGTAATAATTTCCTAATCCAAACAGTGCATAGGCATTTTCAGGATCCTGATCAAGTGTTTTTTCGTAGTACACCCGTGCTTTTTCATAATTTCCTTGTCGGTAGTATAAATTACCGACAATGGTCAGGATATTGATGAGAGTCACACCATTATCCAGAGCTTTTTCATAATATTCAATGGCCTGTGAGTCCATCCCGTGCTTGTGATACAGATCTGCCAGTCCGATCAACGCATAACGGTTAGTAGCGTTTATGTCGAGCACCAACTGATAATATTTTTGAGATTCCTCAACATTCTTGAGTGACTTGTAACAGTCCGCGACGCGGGTAAGGACAAACACATCCTTATAGTTTTTCAGTTGCAAATATGATTTCCAGTATTCAATCGCCGCTTCGTACTGCAGGGATCCCCGCATCGCATCACCGAAGCCGCGGAGAGCGTTAAGTTCTGAGCGGTTTATGTCAAGAGCCTGCCGGTAATACGCGGATGCAGCCAAATATTCTTTTTGCTGACGCAGCGTGTCGCCCATTCCTGTCAGAAATGAGGGGTTTTCAGGATCAGCCTGCAGTGCCTCTTCGAAAAATTGACGTGCTTCCGCATACTTTCCACTTTTTAATAACTTGTGTCCTTTATGAATATCTTCACTCATGATGTAAGCGCCTTTCATGCTAAATTCTACTCTTATGCCACGCGTCGGCATCCAGGTCCACTGATACTGCTGCGACCGGAATTGCCGGCCTCAACCTGAATCTGAGTGCCGATACGTTCTTTAAGAGCGGGAACATGTGAAATAATACCAATCAGTTTGCCGTCCTGCTGGAGACCGGAAAGGGTTTCAAGTGCCGTTTCCAGTGCATCCTCGTCCAGTGTTCCAAATCCTTCATCAAGAAAAAGTGAGTCAACCCGTACGGTTCGGCTTGCCATACTGGAAAGTCCGAGAGAAAGAGCAAGGCTCGCAATGAAACTCTCACCGCCGGACAGGTTTTTGGTCGAGCGGATTTCTCCGGCCTGATAATTGTCGATGACGTTTAATTCAAGCGGTTCCTGACTATCGCGCACCAGAATATAGCGATCACTCATATTCTGCAACTGTCGATTTGCGTGGGCCACCATAAGTTCAAAGGTGAGCCCCTGTGCAAAATTGCGGAATTTCTTGCCGTCACCGGAGCCGATCAGATTGTGCAGGCGCTCCCATCTCTCACATTCTTTGCGCTGCAGTGCGATTGCATCAGTTCGGGACTGATAGCGCAGCTGCTGTTCAGTATACTGATGAAGTCTGTGATCCGCCGCCCCCATCGCCTTCTGGAGTTCATGTAACTGTCCGGTGATAGAATCATGCTCATCGGATATCAGTTCTAAAGATCTGTCCGTGAGGTTCTTCTCCAGTTCCGCGGATAATGATTGAGTACAATCCTCCAGTCGTGTCTGAAGCGCCGTCTGATCAGCACGCAAGGCATCGGCCAGGACTGAAAGCGCATCATGCCGCTCCTGCGAAATGCGCGCAGCAGTAAAGGCAGACTCATCGATAAATCCCTCCTCGTTGAGGCGCAGGACGAAGGATGTTTCCAGTTCGGCCAGCAGCAGGCCACGCTGGGCAACCGATACCGTCAGTTTATCTATCTGCCGGGTCAAACCGTCTAACTCGGCACGAAGGCGATGCTGTTCCTGTGATGCACTGTCCCGCAGTTGTTCAGCCTGCCGTACGAGATCGCACAGCCGTTTTTCCTCTGCATCAGGATTACGCTCCCCGTACAGTTCCAGACGCTGCTCTACCAGCAATTCACTCTGTGCTCCCAATTCCCGTAATTTTAATTCTTTCTCAAAAATGTTTTTTTCTGCTTCCGCTATACGGGTTCTCTGGCTCACGGAATCAGCCTCATACCCGGCGCGGATTTTTTCAATATGTTCTTTCTGCTGGGACTGCCGGACGTAGGAGTCACGACGGGCGGTTAATGAGGCCAGCAGTATGTCACCCGTATCGGCAGTAATTTCTGTTATTCCAAATACTGTGACGGCACTCCTGACCTCTGTCAGTGCAGTTTCATAACCGGCGCAAAGAGCGGAATACTCACTCTCCAGGCGTACCCGCTCTGCAACCGCTGCATCAAAACTCAGTCGGGCAGCAAGTCGCGTGGTATCGAGAACTGCACGCTCCTCTTTAAGAGTGGTGAGGGCAGTGAGTGCGTTCTGCAGATCCTGCTCTTTCTGCTCGGCAGCCGAGATGTTTTCGCGTCGGTGACTCAACTGTAATAAGCATGTGTCCGCTTCCCGTCCGATGATGACTGACCACAACTCATCAATATCGGTACAATCCAGCTGCGCTATGATATCTGTACAAAACTGCTCATCAAGCACGAGCTGTTTTTGAAGTTCACCGGATGCCTCAACAATCTGCTGCAGGTCTTTGCAGATGACGACACGTTCAAATGAAATACGGGAGAGCGCCTCCCGCGCTTTTTTTGACTCGGAGAGAGCCGACTCCAACGCCATCAGGGCAGCATCCGGCTGTGGAACGGTACCCGTAGCATATGGATGTTCAAGAGATCCGCACAGCGGGCATGGCGCACCATCTACAAGCTGTCTGCGATCATCTTCCAATGTCCTGACACGATTGAGCAGAACGATATTTTCCTGCAGTTGTCTGGTCACCTGATCATGTAGTTCACACTCTTTGATGCATGATTGTTCCTGATACCCAAGTTCCTGCCGCTTCAGCTCAAATTTTTTCTTTTTCAACTCCAGTTCTGCACATTGAGCCATCCCCGATTCACGTCGCAGGGCTGTTTCCAATGCCAGTGCAAGACGATTGTGCCGCTTGGCGAGCGTCTCCGTTTCTGCGCGCAGCAGGGGGAGTGTCCGCCCCTGAAGGGCAGTATTAAACGCGGCCTGTGCATCCGTAAGTTGCTGTTCTTCAGTGACAACAGACTGCTGCACGTTCAGCCAGGCGGCCTCCGCCTGACGATGCATTTCTGATGCACTCTGAATCTGGCTGAAATGCCGGGCCAGTTTAGTCTGGTTGTCGCGGCACTGAGCATCGAGTGTTTTCAGGTTTTTCAGTTGCTGTTCAATGCCGGTCAAAATTTCTGCCAAGCCGGCATCAGCCTGATGTTCTGCAAGAAACGCGGCCACTTCGACTAATTCTTGATCACATTCGACCAATTGATGCTCACATGCAACAATCGCCAGTCGATAATCACTCATCTGTCGGCTTGATGTTTCAATTTC
>JAQTXD010000104.1 GCA_028688955.1 Desulfuromonadaceae bacterium | reverse complement strand
GTCCGGCGGCAGCCAGGATGTTTCAGCGGTTACAAAGCGTGAAAAATAGCGCCAGGTTCTACGGGAAACCTGACGGAGAAATTGACGGTCCGCCTCGGGAAGCGGTTTAAAAGTCTGCTGGACCTGTCGCAGGTTGAGGAGCCACGCAAGCAGTGGCGAGAGAAACCACAACCCGAGCCAGGGAGCGGCCTGAGGCAGACTGGATGGCATGACGAACCAGAGCACCGACCCCACACCGGCACTGAAGATGCTCCCCAGGGCCAGGGTTGCAACGAAGAGCGGCTGGCTGCGGGAGGAACTCCACTCTGTCGCCTGGGCCGACCATTCGAGCAGATTGCGCCGGGAAAACATTCGCCGGTACCAGACCCGACCAATGGCATCAAGGGTCACCGCCGCCTGATGCGGTAGCAGTGCGGCATCGGCGATGGCACGGCTCAGGTCATGCAGTAGTTTTGCCGGTGAAAAATATTTTAGACCCTTGGGAGTGGTTGCCATGGTAAAGGGTTGTGCCAACGGGTGGAAGAGAAGCTGCATCCCGACTACCAGCGTGGCAATGCCGCCAACCCGCGGGGAAATAAACCAGGAGACGACCAGCAGGCCGAGGCTTGTTGCCGGCACCAGGCTGCGGCGGAGGTTGTCGAGGATCTTCCAGCGGTTAAGCAGGGAGAGCCTGTTGGTATCGTACCAGCCCCCGGCGTGGGGAACGCGCGGAAAGATCCATCCGGCGATCTGCCAGTCCCCGCGCACCCATCGATGGGTTCGTGTACTGTAACTCCGGTATCCCTGAGGGAATTCATCATAGAGTTCGATGTCGCTGGCCAGACCGACCCGGACATGCGCACCTTCTATCAGATCGTGGCTCAGAATCCATGCTTCCGGAAAGCGGCCCGACAATACGCGGCTGAAGGCGCGGACATCGTAAATCCCCTTGCCATGATACGACCCTTCACCACTCAAATCCTGATACACATCGGAGGTCGCCCGGGTATAGGGGTCGATGCCGACCGCATCGGCAAAGAGGCGGCTGAAGATCGAAACACTGGTGCTCTGCAGGGTCGGACTTACCCGCGGTTGAATGATCGTATAGGTGCCGGCCATGACCGACCCATCTGCAGCGTAGCGGGGCTGATTGAGCGGATGGGCCAGGGTTTCGACCATGCGGCGAGCCGTACCGTGGGGTAACTGGGTGTCGCTGTCCAGGGTGATGATAAAGCGGATGTTGGCCAACTGCTCCGGGTCGCCAACGTAGACCAGGCGTTCAGCCGTTTCAGGTCTGGTGCCGTCGATCAGGCAATTCAACTCCTCAAGTTTGCCCCGTTTCCGTTCCCATCCGATAAATTTCTGTTCCGATTCGCTCCAGAGACGTTCCCGATGAAAGAGGAAAAACAGACCGGGTCCGTGGCGCAGATTGAGTTCTGTCAGACATTCTGTGGCGATCAGGAGCTGGTCACTGTCATCACTGCAGGAACGGGTGACCGCATCGGTGTAGTCGGTGAAGAGGCTGAAGAGCAGATTCGCTTCCTTGTTGGCCAGATAGCGTATTTCAAGTTTTTCCACCTCTGAACGGATCGCTTCCGCCCCCGTCAGCATCATGGGTACGACTACCAAGGTACGGAAGGCATCGGGAATGCCGCTGATTTCATAATCCATCTTGGGGAGCGAGCGGGGGGGGAGCAGGCGGGTAATCAGGTAATTGACAACCTCGATCGCCACCTGGCTGACCGGAATCAGCAAGAGCAGCAGCCCGAGGCGGATGACAAGTGACGGCACGATCGGTCGGAAGGAGGCGATCACGGAAAAAAGCAGTACGGAAAAGAAGGTTATGCCGAATGCATACACGGAGGTGTGGTGGCGATAGACCCATTCGAGAATACGGTAGCGGACAGTTTCACGACAGGGCAGTTGCCGAGCTAGTTCAACCCGTCCGCTGCCAACCAGCCAGCTGCCGACATGGCTGCGCCGCTCGTCACTGTTTTTTTCCAGATTGGCCTGGGCCGCCAGTATGACAACCCGTTCCGCAACCATTTCCTCGCTGCAACCGGCTGCGTGGGCAAGTTCTTCAATAGCCCCCCGGCAGCGGTCGCGGGTTGCAAAATCCATGTTCGAATAGACTCCGGACGGGTCACGTCGCAGGGTGTGCTCAACCCGGCTGAGCTTCTCGAACATCATCCGCCAATCCAGCAGTGCCAGTTGTCGCAGACTGGTAAACGCATTGCCGCAGGACAACTGCTCTCTGGTCTGGCGGATCTGTTCCTGCTGGATGAGTTCGTGCAGTGGTTTTTTAAGGCTGTGTTCAAGCCAGCTCTGCACCGGCGCCAGGGCCGTTTCTTCATCGTAGAGCAGACCGACGAGCTGTGTACCAAAATACCCGCAGGGATGTGGCTTCGCCTTGGCAAGTTCAGCAAGAATGGCGAAGAGTTGGGTATGGTCGCGGCGGTTGGCAGCGATCAGGCGGTTTGCCCAGAATTCAGCCAGTTGGCGCTCGCGCAGGTCTGCAAGTGCGGTGACAGCCAGATTTTGGATGCTTTCGATAAGAGCGATGCGCAGCATCTGGGGAATAGCCCAGAGTTCACCGATATTCAGGGTGCGCACAGATTGATAGGCCTCGATAAAGGTCAGGATATTCTCCTGGTCCAGATGGAGTTCAGTGTGGGACACAAGGTTTTTTGCCAGATCATAGATGCAGGGGAGCCCCCGGTTCGGCTCTGAGGCCAGTGCAGGGAGTTGCTGGTAGAAACGCCGGGGAAGATTCAACAGGACATCACGGGCGTTCCCTTCCAGGATGTACTCGTTATCGAGGATCCAATCGGCCGCAGGGGTGGCTTTCTGTTCCAGGCGGCTTGCCGCGGTGAGATCAGCACAGACCTGACGAACACGCTGACGGGATTCCTTGAGACGTTCGAGAAGTACGGGACGGTGCTGTGCCTGTAGTTCCACAACCTGTTCTCTGGCATGGCGCAGGGCATGTTCAATAATCTGTACCGGAGAAAGCTTTGCGGTGGTAATGCGCACTTCATCGCGCCGCTCCTGTCGGGGATGCATGACAAACAGCGCCGGTGGCGGGTCGCCGCTTTCCCTGAGCAGGGCAAGCGGTCGCTGCAGCAATTCTACCGGTGCCTGAAAAATCAGGACGGATTCACCCGGGACGAGCCAGCGGGCGTGATCATTCATGATCTCCGGATCGACACCATAGCGGGAACGTCGCAACCACAGGGTCGCGACCAGAATGCCGGATGCGGCACAGACTGTAATAATCGCCAGGGACGTGGATATGTGCCGGTCGGGAAGAACCTGCGACCAGCGCAGGAAGAGGGATATCACTCCGCCGACAGCTCCGGACAGAAGCGCGGCGACAATGGCTCCAAAGGCAAGGCGCCAGAGGTACGGATCGCCGACATGTACCGTGCCGTCCGTGCCCATGCGCACCAGCGTGATCCGGCGAAAACCCTGTCGTATCAGTCCCCTGAGGGCTTTCCGGGCGTCATCCCGCTTTGCGTAATAGCCTATGAGAATTCCGCTGCTCATGCTCCATCCTTTTCCCGCTCAAGTTCAGCAATAACCTGGGCACCGAGCAGGAGAATTATCGTTACAACCTCTATACTGAGAAGGGCGACCACCGTAATGGCGATGGAGCCGTAAATGACGTTTACCATGGAGACTGCCGCGTAATACCAGATCAGCACACGCCGGGTTATCTCCCATAACACCGTAGCGGTTATTCCTCCAACCAGCGCGTAGCGAAACCTGACCTCGGCAGCGGGCATCACCAGATAGAGGGAAGTGAGCATCAGTACCTCTCCGACAAGACCAAGGACATACAGTGCAATTCCGGTTGCGCCGCCAAGGTTGATACTCCAGCCAAGGATACTAAGGCTGCTTTCCATTGCCTCGATTGCACCGACGATACTCGACACCAGTACGATGCCGAGACCCATGGCAGCGATATACAGATAGGGAATGAGTGCGGAAACAAGAAAAGTACGTTTTTGCGTCCTGACCGGATGAAAAAAGATCACCGACATGGCACTTTCAAGCATGGAAAAGGCCAGGGAACTGAAAAACAGCATGCCGAGAAAGCCGATGAGGCCGATTACTTTCCGGTATTCAAGAAAGGCCCGTACCTGTTCGGTCAACGTTGCCGCATACCCGGGAATCACCATTTCCAGGTAGATTGACAGTGTGTGAATCAACTGCTGCTCTTCTATGACGTGGGTCAGTACTACGAGGGCGATGATAGACAGCGGCACGATTGACAGCAGGGTGTAATAGGCAACCGCACCGGCCAGCAGAAACCCCTGGTTGCGTCTGAAGCCGTTCGCAACCCGCAGCAGAAATGCGAATGTTCGTGCTGCCGACCGGGAGATGCTTTCACGTGTGGTTGTCATGGAATAGACCTGTTGTGTCTCTGTGATCTCTGCATGCTCTGTGGCGTGTGCTTTTTATAATCAGTAAGGGCGCACCGTGATGCGCCCTTCGTTGCGTTGCGGTTTATTCGATTGTCATCCGGTTACGTACATCCTTTACACCGGTCACGTCACTCGCCAGTTTGGTGGCAAGATTTCGTTCGTTCTCATTTGCGGCCTTGCCGTCAAGCGTTACAATTCCATTTTTGGTTTTGACGGTGGTATAGACTGCACTGGTTGAACGATGATAGAGCAGCGTCATTTTTACCTGGGCGGTTATGGAAGAATCGTCAATTTTTTCCCCGATCGTACGCTTCTTTTTCACATCCGTACCGGTCGTCATGTCATTTTTGACGTCTTTCACTCCTTCCACATCCTTGGCATATTCAGTCGTCAATTCCCTTTGTGCTTCGTTGGCGGCAACACCGCGCAGGGTTACGACACCATCCTTGACATCAACCTCCGTTGTGAGGGCACTCACGCTGCGATGAAAAGAGAGAGTTATTTTTACTTTGTCACGGATCCAGGCATCGGAATTAGCGGCGGGCGGAGTACCCTTGATTTCCAGACGGTTATCCACGCTTTTGACACCTGGAAGGTCAAAAACCGTATCCTGTGCCAGTGCTTTGTGGAATCCTTCGCTTACGGTTCCGGTCAAGGCGACGGCACCGTTTTTTGATTTGATATTAATGTCATCATTCTTCAGGTATGTCTTGAACACATAGGACTGTTTTGCTGACGATTCGATGCGACTGTCCATGCTTGCTGCGTGGACAGCCACGTTGAATATGAGCGGCGCAACTGCCGCCGCCACGATTGATAGTGAAAAAGGTGCTCTCATCAGTACATCTCCTTGTTTGTGGTTACATTATTTTTTTAACATCCGCTTTGCCGGTCTTTTATCTCCCCGTTTCATAGGCATGGTCTTTTTCATGTTCTTGAATTGATCATCCGTCAAAATGGATCGTGCTTCTTTCATGCCTTTAAGCATTTCTATGTGATGAGCAGTTTTCAGCTCTTCTGTTTTTTTGACGGCTGCGCTTGCCTTTTCAAAGTCAAAGTTTTTAACGTCCATGATTTCGGCGAATTCGATTTCAGCAATCTTCACGTCAGCTTTAAAGCGGACCTGTTTTTTTTGCATTTCACGATGGATTGGTTTCATTTTACTTAGTTGATCATCGCTCAGTCCCATCTTGCCGCTATGTTCAACACATTGGTCCAGCATATCGCCCATCTTGTCCATGCTTCCCGATTCCATCATCTGTGCGTGCCCTTCCCGATGCTCACTCATTTGCATTTCTTTCATCTGGGAATGTGCGGTCACTGGAACTGTGAGCCCCATTAGAGCTACTGCTGCTGCCATTACGGACATTGAATACCTTGTTTTCATAGTACCTCTCCTTTGCTACGGTTACCGGATGGTTATTGAACTCCATTTACTCCGAAGACCCCATGTCTTTTGGAATGCAGGCAGGATCGGTGTCGTGCAGACGTCTCCGGGGTCCAAGGGACGGTGTAATGTCGTCTCCTCTGCGCCCCCAGAACATCTGCCGGTACTGACCGATTGGTTTTTGTGAGTGAACGTCGGCTGTTTCACTGCTGTCTCCCACTGTGGTGCTGCTGTCTGATTTCATTGAATCCTCCCTGTAGTCAGATAATGGCGTGATGCCCCACCAATTCCCGTAAACTGCGGTGAGCCGCCAGATAACGGGCGTCCTCGGCATAGGTGGCGGGATAAATCGGCGGTACCGGCTGGTGTACGAGCGTACTGTCCACGTTGACGAAGGTGAAGAAGCAGGAGTTTGAAAGAGCCCTGGTTGTGTGATCGAGACTGGTCCGCTCAATGCGCGCCTCTACACAAATAAAGCTGCCGCTGGTGTAAATAACTCGTGCCGTGAAGTGGAGCGTGTCACCGATGCGGACCGGTTGAAAAAAGTCGATTCGGGTAACCGCCGCGATGATTGGTCGGTTCGGGGCAATCAGCCCGGAACAAATTGACGCGAGCTCAAATGCCCGCCGGATCAGATAGCCGCCGAAGATAGACCGGGGAACATTTTCCTTTTCCGGATACATCCGCTCCCAGGAATCCGTTACAAGTCGGCTGGCTTTGTAGCCGCTGAAATGCATTTCACTTTGATCCCGCTGCCTTCCCGTCAAAACTGATTCATCCTGAACGTGATGAAGTATTTCGAGCATCTTGTACTCGTCCCGCGATGGTGGTTCCGACAACAGCGCCTGTTGGCGTTTGTACTCCTCACGACTTGCCAGTGCCTTGGCAGCACGTTTCTGCTCCAGTGCGTCGAGGTACTCAAGAGGTGGCAAAGCAACGCTGCACGCCTGATCGCCATTTCCGGAACGGGCAACCATGGTGAAATGGCAGGAGGCGATATGGTTAACCGGGTCACCCGTCTGTTCAACCCGGATACCGATGACGAGAGATGTCCGTCCCACATGGTTGATGCACGCATGGAAGGTAATATCGCGGGTAACATCGGCAACATGGCGGATAAAAATGTCGTCGATGGCCGCCGTGACGACACGGGCATCGGGATGGTAGCGGTTCACATAGGCGAGCGCCGTTTCTTCCGCAACTTTATCAAGTATTTCCAACAGCAGCCCGAAACGGAGGTTGCCCTGAAGCGGTTCGTCCATAACCATGAAGCGGCGGCGCAACTCCGGGTCGCTACCGAGGGAAAGTGTCTGATGGTGGGTTGTGTCGTTTGGTCGCATCATTGTTCACCTGGGTATAATGTATACTTTTGGGAGAGGTGTCTCGGCTCATAGATACTGCAGAGACTTACGATGCACCTCTCCCCTTGGTGCTATTTTCCTAATACCTTCTTTACCTGGCCGAGCTTTTCCTGAGCCTTGCCGGCATATTTTTCGGCGGTTCCCGTCGCATTCAATTTCGGATTATCTGTCAGTTTACCCGCTGCCTGCTTGAGAGCGCCTGTTACCTGGTGCAGTGTTCCTTCTACCTGATCCCTTGTGCCTGATTTCATAGTATCCTCCTTAAGGATAACAACTCTGGTTTGTGCAGGGAGCATGCTAATGCTCATGATCTGCTGAAGTAGAGTAATGGCAACTAGCGTGCCAGAGGAGGTCTACCGCCGTTGTCCGTGTAAAGCTCCGATAGTAAAAGGGAAATAAATGGCAGATCAACCGGTGGAACGGTAAAACCATCAGGGTGAACCGTCACTTCTGGCATAACTGTCATATGTGACGGCATGGGTGTGGTCATATCCAGTCGTTTCATGTGGATATGATGTCCGGCGTGCGGTAAAATGTCCGTAAAGACGCGAAAAGAGAAAGGTTGGCGGTCGTGCCGGTCTTGGCACCTATAATGCTGTGCATCTTGCTCATGTACTTCATCACATTGAGGTTACCCATATGTCAGAAATACCTTCAGCAGCAAAAGAGAATCTTCGCATCAGGGAGATGACCATCGACGATTTTTCCGAGGTTTTTCACATCGGTGAACAGGTTTTTACCGCCGAATCGTTCCAAAGCCTGTACCGCACCTGGGATGAATATGAGATTACGACCCTTTTCAATTCCGACAGTGAGCTCTGTCTGGTGGCGGAAGCTGCCGGAAAGATTCTCGGCTTTGCCCTCGGGACGACCGTCACAAAACATAACTCACCGTGGAAATACGGGTATCTTGTCTGGGTAGGGGTTCGCAGCGATATTCAGCAGGGAGGTGTGGGAAGCGGATTATTCAAGGAGATCAAGCACCGGATGAAAGAACAAGGAGTGCGGATGATGATCATCGATACCTCTGCCGACAACCAACCGGCGATTCGTTTTTTTGAAAAACAGGGATTCGGAGATGTGCAGGAACATGTCTATATGTCTCTTAACCTGAGTCGCAAAAACAGAAAGAAAACGGTGAAAAGGCCATGACCGCCCGACGGGAGAAAGTGTGGCAGGCCATACAACCGGAACGGCTGAAAAAGACATTTCTTGATCTGCTTCATATCTATTCCCCCTCCGGCAAGGAAGAGGATATCCAACTGCATCTGGAGGAGTTGCTCACCCGGGCCGGCTTCTGTGTGGAACGCCAGGAAGTGGAGGAGGATCGCTATAATCTGCGGGTGACCATGGGGACGACAGAACCGCAGCTCTACCTTGTAGGGCATGTGGATACCGTCCCGGCCTGGGATCTGGATGACTTCGGTCCTCAGGAAGCAAATGGCATCATTCATGGCCTGGGGAGTGCCGATATGAAAGGTGGCTGTGCTGCAATGATAGAAGCATGGATGACACTGGCCGAGTCCTTTGCTCCGGCTGATCGGCCATCAATCGGGCTGCTGATGGTAGTGGGGGAGGAAGAAAACGGTGACGGCAGTGCGGCCTTCCTAACAACGTGCCGACCGCCCTGGGTCGTCATCGGAGAACCGACCAGTCTGGCAGCCAAGTTTGCCCATTACGGCTATCTGGAGGCAGGTTTCGTCACCCACGGCCTGCGCAGCCATTCCTCACTCCCCGAGCTGGGGCATAATGCCGTAGAGTCGATGCTGCGGGTATTGCTGCTATTGGGGAGTGATCCCCTGTTTGAGCGGGGGACATCAGAGATCGTCTACTCA
>JAQTXD010000103.1 GCA_028688955.1 Desulfuromonadaceae bacterium | reverse complement strand
ATACATCCCACCTTTCAGGAGACAGATACCCATGGCGGAAAAAGATACCACGCCGGAAAAAAACAAGGCAATTGAGCTGGCGCTCAGTCAGATAGAGAAACAGTTCGGTAAGGGCGCCATCATGCGGCTTGGCAACGACGAAGCGCTCCCGGGGGTTGAAGCCATCTCAACCGGTTCCATTTCTCTCGACATGGCACTGGGAGTCGGTGGTGTTCCGCGCGGCAGGGTCATTGAGGTGTATGGTCCTGAATCGTCGGGCAAGACAACGCTGGCACTTCATATCGTTGCAGAGGCGCAGAAAACAGGGGGCATTGCCGCATTTATTGATGCCGAACATGCCCTTGATATCGGCTATGCCCGCAAATTGGGCGTTAAAACGGATGATCTGCTGGTGTCGCAGCCGGATACCGGCGAGCAGGCGCTGGAAATTACTGAAACCCTTGTCAGGAGCGGCGCAATTGATATTCTTGTTGTTGACTCGGTAGCGGCTTTAGTACCCAAGGCCGAGATCGAAGGTGATATGGGAGACTCCCATATGGGCCTGCAGGCGCGCTTGATGTCCCAGGCCCTCCGCAAGCTGACCGGCATCATCAGTAAGTCAAACTGCTGTGTGATCTTTATCAACCAGATTCGTATGAAAATTGGTGTCATGTTCGGTAATCCCGAGACAACCACTGGCGGTAACGCGCTCAAATTCTATGCATCTGTTCGCATGGATATCAGAAAAATTGCCACGTTGAAGCAGGGAGACCAGATCATCGGATCCCGCACCAGGGTCAAGGTTGTCAAAAACAAGGTTGCACCACCGTTCAAGGAAGTAGAGTTTGATATTCTCTACGGTGAAGGTATCTCGCGTACCGGTGACGTTCTCGATCTGGCGGTTGATAAAAACATCATTGAAAAGAGCGGTGCCTGGTACTCCTACGGCAAAGAGCGCATCGGTCAGGGACGGGAAAATTCCCGCACCTGGCTGACCGAACATCCGGAAACGCTGGCCGAGATTGAAGGCAGGCTGATGGATCTGCTCAAACCGGCTCCCGCCCCTGAAAAGGCGGATACCGCAGTCTAGCAGAAGGAGATCACTATGGATTTGAACGAGATTCTCACCATCGCGTTTAAGGCCAAGGGCTCGGATATTCATATCAAAACCGGTCTGCCGCCTATTGTCAGGATTGACGGTCGGCTGCACCCGATCCCCAATGCCCAGCGTCTGTCGCCTGACTTTGTTTCTGATACTGCCCAGTCGATGATGAACGATCGTCAACGGCGCATGTTTGAGGAAAATTTTGAAGTCGATCTTGCGTATGCCGTGCCTGGTCTCGGGCGGTTCAGGGTGAGCGTCTATCGTCAGCGGGGTACCGTGGCGATGGTCTTCCGTTCAATTTCGTTTTTGATTCCAACGATGGAGGACCTTAATCTCCCGCCGGTCCTGCAGAAAATCTGCAAGGAGGAACGTGGGCTTATTCTGGTGACCGGGACTACCGGATCCGGCAAGTCGAGCACACTTGCCGCCATGATCAACGCGATCAACCAATCCCGAACCTGTAACATCATCACCATCGAAGACCCGGTTGAGTTTCTGCATCGCGACAATAAAAGCATCATCAGTCAACGAGAGGTCGGCACCGATACTCCGACATTCTCAGCCGCTCTCAAAGGGGCGCTCCGCCAGGATCCGGATGTTATCCTGGTCGGGGAGATGCGTGATTATGAAACCATTGAAACGGCAATGACCGCTGCCGAGACCGGCCATCTGGTCATGTCCACTCTGCACACGATGGATGCTGCCGAAACCATTAACCGTATCATCGGTGTGTTTCCTCCCTACCATCAGCGCCAGGTGCGAATACAGCTGTCCAGCATTATCAAGGCGGTTATTTCCCAGCGACTGGTGCCGAAATCCGACGGTAAGGGGCGTGTGCCGGCAGTCGAGATCATGCTCGGATCAGCCCGCGTCAAGGAATGTATCGATGACAAGGACAAGACAAAACAGTTGAATGAAGCGATTTCACAGGGTTTTGTTTCCTATGGCATGCAAAGTTTCGATCAATCCCTGATGCGGCTCTACTCAAATAAACTGATTACCTACGACGAGGCTCTCCGGCAAAGCTCCAACCCTGACGATTTCGCTCTCAAGGTGTCTGGCATTTCATCAACGTCTGACGCTTCCTGGGAAGGTTTTGAAAATAAACCTGAAGAGAGTGATGTGGAACCGGAAAAACTTGAAATCGAGAGATACTGAGCCGGTATCGCCTGAACAGGCCTATCAGTATGCAGTACGGTTACTGACCGGACGGGATTATACCGTTGCCAGATTACGGCAGAAGCTGATGACCAGGCATGTCCCCGAGCAGGACCTTGAAGCGGTACTGATTCGCCTGCAGCGGGAAAGGTGGCTGGATGATGGGCGATATGCCGAGCGGTTCGCTGAATCGGCACTTTCCTCAGGCCGCTACTACGGGGCCCGTCTCCGGGAGGAGATGCGGCGCAGAGGGTTCACTGCCGGGGCCATAGCGGAAGTTTTGGCACCGTTACTGACAGAAAGTGATGAAATTTCTGAGGTCAAATCGGTTGCAGAACGCCGCTATCCCGGGTTCTCCTATGCAACGGCGACTGATCGCGACAAACGAAGAGTGGTTGGTTTTCTGCAGCGTCGCGGCTTTGGATTCTCCGCAATAATGCGGGCGCTGCGAGCAGAAGAATAATTTTAATGAGGTACACCAATGACAGGTACAGAGATCCGCGCCCTTTTTCTTCAATATTTTGCCGACCGCGGCCATACGGTCGTTTCCAGTTCGGGGATTCTTCCCAAGAATGATCCGACGCTGATGTTTGCCAATGCCGGCATGAACCAGTTCAAGGACTGTTTCCTGGGCCTTGAGGACCGTGGCTATAACCGGGCGGTAAGTTCACAAAAATGTGTCCGTGCCGGCGGAAAGCATAATGACCTGGAAAATGTTGGGCGGACTGCCCGACATCACACCTTCTTTGAAATGCTGGGAAATTTTTCCTTCGGAGATTATTTCAAAAAAGAAGCGATCGCCTATGCCTGGGAGTTCCTGACGCAGGAGTTAAAGCTGGACAAAAATCGTTTGTACGTGACGGTCTACACCGACGATGATGAAGCGGCCGATATATGGCACGAGCAGGAAGGAATCCCTCGGGAGCGGATTTTCCGTTTTGGCGAGAAGGATAATTTCTGGTCAATGGGTGATACCGGTCCCTGTGGCCCCTGCAGTGAAATATTCTATGATCAGGGGCCTGAAGTAGGGTGCGATCGTCCCGATTGTAATGTCGGTTGCGAGTGTGATCGCTATATGGAAATCTGGAACAATGTCTTCATGCAATTTAACCGCTCCAGTGATGGCACGTTGACACCGCTTCCAAAGCCGTCGGTTGATACCGGGATGGGACTGGAGCGTGTTACCGCCGTTATGCAGGGGGTCCGTTCCAATTACGATATAGACATCCTCCAGGGGATTATCCGTCATATCGAACGGTTGTCGGGAAAACGGTACGGTGCTGACGAGAAGGATAATGTTTCGATGCGGGTCATTGCCGACCATGCCCGGGCGGTGACGTTCCTGATCTGTGATGGGGCACTTCCCTCGAATGAGGGACGTGGCTACGTACTGCGACGTATCATGCGCCGTGCAGCGCGCCACGCAAAGATGCTCGGGTGCGGAGAGCCGATGCTGTTCCACATGGTTGATGCGGTGCGGGAGGTTATGGGAGATGCGTATCCGGAGCTGCAGGAGCGGGAAGAGTACATTAAGAAAGTCGTTCTGAGCGAAGAGCAGCGCTTTGCGGAGACTCTCGACCGGGGACTGGCAATTCTTAATGATGAGGTGGCTACTCTGCGGAATGCCGGAAAGAATGTTATTCCGGGGGATGTGCTGTTCAAATTGTACGATACGTATGGATTCCCGATTGATCTGACCGGCGACATTGTCGAGAGCGAAGGGTTTACCATTGATGAAACCGGATTTGAACTCTGCATGGAGCGCCAGCGGGCACAGGCTCGCGAACATTGGAAGGGTTCCGGTGAAGAGGGGATCGCCCAGATTTATAAAGAGCTGCATAGCAACGGGGTGCGCGGTCAGTTTGTCGGTTATGATGAAATGTCGACCTATGCTCCGGTGGTGGCTCTCATCCGGGACGGAGTTCCTGTTGAATCAGCTGTCATGGGAGAGTCGGTCGCAGTGATCACGGAACGGACTCCGTTCTATGGCGATTCAGGCGGGCAGAAAGGTGACTGCGGGACTATCTCAACGGGTCATGCCCACCTGGACGTTTCCTCGGCTACCAGGCCTTTCGCTGACATGATTGTCCATCATGCGGTTGTTGCCGATGGTGTCATCAAGGTCGGAGATGCTTCGGACCTGAAAGTGTCGCGGGTCGACCGCGTCGCCACCTGCCGTAACCACACCGCGACACATCTGCTGCAAAGCGCGTTACGTCAGGTGTTGGGTGAGCATGTCAAGCAGGCTGGTTCACTTGTGTCTCAGGGGCGGCTGCGCTTTGACTTTACTCATTTTTCTGCTATGACGTTTGACGAACTGCGTCGCGTTGAAACAATTGTAAACGGCTTTGTCATGACGAATGATGCGGTGGTAACCCGTGAAATGAATATCTCCGAGGCGATTGAGGCTGGTGCCACGGCACTCTTCGACGAGAAATACGGAGATTCGGTCCGCGTAGTGAGGGTTGGAGACATCAGTATGGAACTGTGCGGCGGAACTCACGTGCGAGCCGCCGGTGATATCGGTCTGTTCAAGATCGTTTCAGAAGCCGGCATTGCTGCGGGAGTGCGCCGTATTGAAGCATTGACCGGACTCGGTGCTCTCGATTTTGTCCGGCAGATGGAGGACGAACAGAGAGACATAGCAGCCATGCTCAAGGCAGAAGCGGGAAACTCACGCGACCGGCTCGAAAAAATGCTGTTTCGCCAGAGAGAGCTGCAGCGTGAAATTGAATCGTTGCAAGCTCGGCTGAATGTAGCTGCTTCCGGAGATTTGCTGACCCAGACAGTCGAAGTTAATGGTGTCAGATTGCTGGCTATACGGGTCGAGGTTGAAGATGTGAAGGCACTGCGTGACCTCTCGGATACATTAAAAGATCGTATTGGTGAAGGTGTGATTGCGCTTGGTGCAGCCATCGATGGCAAGGCCAATCTACTGGTCGCTGTTACTAAAGAATTGAGCGGCTCTGTCAAGGCTGGCGATGTAATCAAGAAGATTGCACCAATTGTCGGAGGCAGTGGTGGTGGCAAGCCAGAGCTGGCTCAGGCCGGTGGCAGCCGGCCGGAAAAGCTGGACGAGGCATTGGCCGCTGTTTCTGCTGTCCTTTCCGGCAGCTGAGTATACCTGAATTCCCCGGAGCTGCACATGGCTACATCTTTACCGTCATGCAAGGAACACCCTTCGCGTCCGGCACGTGCGACTATTCTCGTCGTAGATGACGAAGTATATATCCGTGATTTGTGCGCACGTGCTCTTCATAACTATCAAGTGTTTCAGGCCGGTAGCTGTGAAGAAGCGATCCGGATGTATGAAAAGGAACATATAGACCTGGTCCTTTCCGATATTACGATGCCGGGAGGGTCGGGTATAGATCTGCTCAAGCGGGTAAAGGTCTTTGATCCGAATGCGATTGTCATTATCATGACCGGTTTTGTAGATAAAGAATCCATTCTGAATGCACTTAAAGAAGACGCCGATGATTATATCAACAAGCCCCTCAATATTCTTCAACTGAGAACATCCATAGAGAAAGCCCTGGCCAAGAAAGCACTTAAAGAGGAACTGGCCAGCATCAAACGCTCTGATGACCTGAAAAACGCCTTTCTTTCACTCGTATCTCATAAGCTTCGAACTCCGATTACCGGTATTTCACTCTGTCTGCAAAATCTGGGTATGGGAGTGTTCAATCCAGAAGACCCTTTCTTTGCGCAAAATATCGCCATGGCAAATGAGGAGGCGACATATCTTGGTCAGCTGGTTGCTGATTTGCTTGCCTTCAGTCAGGTCATGGTCAACAGTAACGGTCTCGAGAAGAGTTCGTGTGATTTGAACGAAATCATTGTGGAAGTGTTGTTCAAATGTCGGGAGCTGCACTGTAATTTTGATGTTGCCATTGATTTTACTCCGGTTGATGTGCCGCCTGTGCAGCTTGACGCGTCAAAAATCCACTTTGCTCTCATGCAGATAGTTGACAACGCCTTCAAGTTCAGTGGGAAAGTTGGTCATGTGTCTATTAAGCTGGCCCATCATGGAGATGCGATATTACTTGTTATTTCTGATTCTGGAATTGGAATCCCGGCAGCTGAATTACCGAAGGTATTTGAAAAGTTTTATCAGATAGATCCGGATCACACTGGTCAGGTGCGGGGCTTTGGATTGGGACTGTTCTACGCCCGGGATTTTATCCGTCAGCACGGCGGGAGTATCAGTATCGCGAGCGATCCCGGTTTAGGGACAACTGTGACGATAAGCCTTCCTCTGCAATAAGTTTTTGAAATTTTTATCAACTTGAGGTAGTCTGCCTGGCTTACGCTCTGGCAGTTTTTGTTTTTGGGAAGATGTGAAAATTTTCTTCCATATCCCGCCACTCTGCACCGGACAGGAAGCCAATGATGAAAAAGTTGATTGATAAAGCAAATACATTAATGGAAGCACTCCCTTATATCCGGCGTTTCTCCGGTAAAACGTTTGTTATAAAATATGGCGGACATGCCATGGCAGACGAAACACTGAAGGAATCGTTTGCCCTGGATGTTGTTCTGCTTAAGTCGCTCGGGATCAACACGGTAATAGTGCATGGCGGCGGTCCGCAGATCAATGACACCTTGAAACGCTACGGTATCGTATCCGAGTTTGTACGCGGTATGCGTGTGACCGATTCCGAGACCATGCAGGTCGTTGAGATGGTACTGGCGGGGCAGGTGAACAAGGAGGTTGTGGGATATCTCAATCAGCATGGCGGCCGTGCAGTGGGATTGTCCGGCAAAGACGGTACCCTGTTGCTGGCAAAGAAACTGCTGCAGGAAGTTCGGGGCGATGACGGCACCGTCGAAATGATTGATATCGGTTATGTCGGTGACGTGGTCAAGGTTAACACGGACCTGATTGCTACACTGGAACAGGGTAAATATATCCCGGTTATCGCGCCGATCGGTGTCGGGCTTGCGGGCGAAAGTTACAACATTAATGCGGATCTGGTTGCCGGCAGAGTTGCTGCTGCCCTGAATGCCGAAAAACTGATCCTTCTGACAGATATTAACGGTGTGAAGGACAAAAGCGGAACGCTCCTGGAGAGTATTTCAGTTTCCGATCTGCATCGACTGATTGCGGAAGATGCCATCACCGGGGGAATGATCCCCAAGGTTATCTGCTGTGCTGATGCTCTCAAGGAAGGGGTTAAAAAAGCTCACATCATTGATGGCCGTATGGAGCACGCCGTACTGTTGGAGATTTTTACCGATGTCGGCATCGGGACGGAGATAGTCAAATGAACAGTCAACAATGGATTGAAAAATCGGATAAATATATCATGAAAACCTATGGCCGCTACCCGATCGTTCCGGTCAGGGGTGAAGGGTGCCGGTTATGGGACGCAGACGGTAAAGAGTACCTTGATTTTCTTGGCGGGGTCGCGGTCAATAACCTGGGGCACTGTCACCCGAAGGTTGTCGCAGCGCTCCAGAAACAGGCTGCCGAGCTGATTCACTGCTCAAACTACTATCAGATCCCGCAGCAGATCGAACTGGCGGAACTCCTGTGCAACCATTCTTTTGCCGACAAGGCTTTCTTCTGCAATAGCGGCGCTGAAGCCAACGAAGCGGCCATCAAGCTGGCACGTAAATACAGCCGTGACACTTTTGGCCCGGAGCGTTACGAGATTATCACCGCGGCAGATTCGTTCCACGGCAGAACCATGGCTACCGTTTCTGCCACCGGTCAGGAAAAAGTTCAACGCTTCTTCGATCCGCTGCTGCACGGTTTCAAACACGTACCGTTTGATGATATCGCTGCGCTGGAAGCGGCGGTGACACCAACCACCTGTGCAATAATGCTGGAACCGATACAGGGTGAGGGCGGGATCAACATGCCATCACCAGGATACTTTGAAGCCGTGCGGGATCTATGCGACCGTCACGGTCTTCTGCTGATCTTTGACGAGGTTCAGGTGGGTATGGGACGTACCGGTACCCTCTTCGCGTACGAGCATTTTGGTGTGACTCCCGATATTATGACGCTGGCCAAGGCGCTGGCCGGTGGAGCACCGATCGGTACCATGCTTGCCAAAGACACGTTTGCTGCGGCCTTTGTCCCCGGCACCCACGGTTCCACGTTTGGTGGCAATCCGCTGGTGTGTGCGGCAGCCATTGCCACAATACGGACGATTCTTGAAGAGGGGCTGCTCAACCGTTGTGAGGAAATTGGCGAATATCTGACCGGCGAGCTTGAAGCTCTTGGCAAGAACTATCCATTTGTCAAGGAAGTGCGCGGAGTCGGCCTGATGATAGGCATGGCGCTGAATATCCCTGCCGGAGATATTGTCAAAAAGGGACATAGTCGCGGTGTGCTGCTCAATGTGACCCATGATACAGTGCTCCGTTTTGTGCCGCCACTGGTGGTGACTAAGCAGGAGATCAATGCAATGATTACGATTCTGGACGGAATTTTTGCCGAAGTAGCGGTATAGGAGAGAGTTAATGACACGACATTTTCTGGCATTGCATGATTACAGCAAGGACGAACTGGATGCCCTGATTGTACTGGCCGCTGATCTGAAGAGCAAACAGAAGGGCGGTATTCCTCACAGGCTGCTTGATGGAAAAACGGTTGCACTTATTTTTGAAAAAGCCTCCACCCGTACCAGAGTATCCTTTGAGGTCGGTGTATATCAGCTGGGTGGTCATGGTCTGTTCATGCCCTCCGGCTCATCCCAGATGGGGCGCGGTGAGCCGATCAAGGACAGTGCACGGGTAATGTCCCGCTAT